>JAPWUY010000216.1 GCA_028275295.1 Thermodesulfobacteriota bacterium
GTCATCCTCCCCGGGGTCACCCATTGGCAGTCGCCCAGGTTTTTCGCTTTCTTCCCTGCCAACACCTCGGGCCCTTCCATACTTGGGGAGCTCCTTTCGGCCGGCCTCGGTGTTCAGGGGATGATGTGGGCCACAAGTCCAGCCTGCACCGAACTGGAGACTCATGTTCTGGACTGGGTGGCGCAGATGTTGGGGCTTCCAGAGACCTTCCTCTCCAAGGGCAAAGGAGGCGGTGTGATTCAGGATTCGGCATCGAGCGCGGTCCTGTGTGCCCTTTTGGCTGCGAGGGAGAGGGTCACTGGAGGAAAAAGCAACCTCAGGGGTTGCGATGGAAGGCTTGTGGCGTACGCTTCCAGGGAGGCCCATTCCTCGGTCGAGAAGGCTGTGGGGATAGCGGGGATAGGGAGGGAGAACCTGAGGGCCATAGATGTCGATGACACCTTCGCCATGATCCCTGAGAAGCTCCATCGAGCTATAAAGAAGGACAGGGAGGCGGGCAAGGTGCCATTTTTCGTGTGCGCTACAGTCGGCACTACCTCCTCGAACGCCATAGATCCCCTTCCAGAGATAGGGGAGATATGCCGCGAGGAAAACCTTTGGCTCCATGTGGACGGAGCAATGAGCGGCACTGCGGCCATATGTCCCGAGTTTCGGTTCATACACAGGGGCCTCGAGATGGCCGACAGTTACTGCTTCAACCCCCACAAGTGGATGTTCACCAACTTCGATTGCGACTGCATGTTCGTGGCTGACAGGAGGAGCTTGATCGAGGCCCTCAGCATCTTGCCCGAATACCTGAGGAACAAGGCCACGGAAAGCGGCTCGGTCATAGACTACAGGGACTGGCAGATCCCCCTTGGCAGGAGATTCAGGGCTCTCAAGCTATGGTTCGTGATACGCCATTATGGCGTTGAAGGCCTGAGGTTTCATGTGAGAAGGCACGTGGAACTGGCCCAGATGTTCTCGAGATGGGTGGAGGAGGATCCCCTTTTCGAGCTCCCTGTGAGACCTCCTTTGAATCTGGTCTGCTTCAGGCACGTTGGAGGGGATGAGGCCAACCAAATGATCCTCGACTCAGTGAACAGGAGAGGCCGCATTTACATCTCCCACACTCGCCTGAAGGACAGGCTCACCTTGAGGCTATGTGTGGGACAGACCATGACAGAGGAGCGCCATGTCCGGGAGGCTTGGGAGGAAATCCAGGAGGTAGCAGCTCAGTGGAGCCGTCTCTAGCGGGGATCATCGGCTGATCTCCACTGGTCCGGGCCGGGAATGGAGAGGTCAGTTACCCAAGTAAGCCCTCTCGAGAAGTTGGCTTATGTGGATCACCTCCACGGGGAGTTTTTCCTTTCTCACCCCATAGCTCAACTGGATGAGGCAGCCTGGACATTCGGTTGTGAGGATCTGCGCTTGAGTCTTCTTCAGGTTTTCCATCTTCTTGGCGAGCACTGCCATGGATTGCTCGTAGTGCATGATGTTGTAGCTGCCAGCAGCCCCGCAGCACCGATCCGCCTCCGGCATCTCCACGTACTGGACTCCTGGTATGGCCTGGAGGATTGCCCTCGGCTCCTTGACGATTTTCTGATAGCGACTCATATGGCAGGGGTCGTGGTAGGTCACCTTGACAAGGAGCTCCTTGGCCTTGCCCATGCTCGAGAGCCTAGGTTGCATGAATTCACTGAACCCCTTGACCTTCTTGGCCAATGCCTCAGCTCTCTCCCTGAAGGACGGTTCGTCCTCGAAAAGCTCTGGATAATCCTTGAGAAAGGCCGAGCAGCTTCCGCACTCGGTGAGCACCGTCTCAACATCCATCCTCTCCAGGGTCTCTATGTTCTTCCTGGCGATGGCCCTTGCCGCCTCAAGGTCCCCATAACCGTAAGCTGGAAGGCCACAGCAGCAGTTTTCAGCTATATCGACCCTTATGCCCTGGTGGACCAAAACGGCCAGGGTGGACACGCTCACCTGAGGTAGAACGAAGTTGAAGCCGCATCCCACGAAGTAGGCCACTTTCGGCTTGCCTTCCCTAGGGCCCAGATCCAACGATGGCGCTATCTCCCTGAAGTATCTGGTGGGGAGCCTCTCTATGATCCCCTCGACCTTGTCCAAGTCCTTCCCGAACCACTTGAGGATGCCCAGTGCCCTCACGAGCTTGGTCATCCCCGAGTTCTTCCCGTATGCCCCAAGCCTCACGTACTTGGCCATCTTTCTCTGGTCCGGGAGGAGGTTGTGGAAGAGAAACCTCATGATCTTGGGCTGGCCAACCCTCCTCATGTACTCTGCCCTGCCTGCAACGACATTCCGGTCTGTGCGCACAGCGGGAAAACAGTTGGCCACGCAACTCCGACACAGCAGACACTCGAAAAGGGGATCCTTGAGCTCCTCGTTGAGCTCGAGCTCTCCCTCTATGAGCTTCTTGATATGGGCATTGTGCCCCCTGGCCACGTTTCTCTCGTCTCTGGTGATGTCGAATATGGGACAGTGGGCCTGGCAGAATCCGCACTTGTTGCACTTGGCCACTTCGTCGTAAACGGCTTTCAGCACTTCTGTCATTGGAACCTCCACATCTCCTTTGCCCTCGAGCTATCCAGAAGAGCCACCCTTCGGACTCCTGGCATGCCCCACAATTGGCGAGGGCTAGAGGCCCAAGGGCAGGAGCAATCCCTCTGGATCCCACAACTGCTTTATGGGCTTCAAGGTCTTTCTCCCTAGCCTGGCATCCATCCTCGGTCCCCAAGACAAAAGGATCTGCCGAGGCCCGAAGAGGGGGACCACGTGTCCTCCCTTCTCCGATGCTATCTCCCGCACCTTTTTCGCCATCTCTTCCAGAACACTCGTGGAGGAGTCAGTTGCGTAAACGAATCCAATTCCATTTCCCGCAAGAAGGGAGAAGCTCGCCTCCACTTGCCCCTTCGCTGCTAAATCCTCAATGGAGAGCATGAGCTCGAGCCCCTTTGCTATGGCCACGCCCACCTTGAGACCCATGGTTTGGGATGTCAATCTTTTTGGATCCACGGAGCTACGGAGGCCTCTCTCCATGGCCTCCCTCCCTTCGGTCTTCTGGCCTTCTCCGCCGTGGCGCTTGGCCATATCAAGGATTTCCCTCCCCTGCCTCTCGACCGCCTTGGGATGGCCCTCCAGCCCTATCACCACTTTCAAAGCCTCGTCTCCTGTCTTCCATGTGGCGACCAAGGCAGAGGGAAGGAGCACAGAGCCTCTCAACTCCCTCAAGAAACCCTGAACATCCGATCCCCTCTGGAACGATATCTCGCACATTGCCGATGCATCTGGAATGGGCAATATCCTCAAGGCAACACTCGTCACTATTGCCAGGGAACCAGCCGAGCCAACGAGGAACTTGGTCAGGTCGTAGCCCGATACGTTCTTCACCGTGACCCCACCGAAGCCCACTTCCTTGCCCTCGGAATTGACCCCCTTCACCCCTAGGGCCAGATCCCTCATGGTCCCGTACAAGTGCCTCAGGGGACCTGAGGAGTTCGCCGCATAGCATCCGCCCAAGGTCACCTCGTGACATCTAGGGGGATCCAGAGGGAGCATGAAGCCCCTTCCCACCTGGGCAAGTTCTCGGTTTATCTCCTCGATGGTCTTGCCAGCATCCACAACCATGTTCAAGTTTCCTGGGTCGAGCTCCCTTATGGTGTTGAGCCCCCTCATGTCCAAGACCAGGTCCACCCCCTCTTCGGGGACAGGGGCCAGACCGATGGAAGTTCCTCCACCCAAGGGGAGAATCCTCATGCGATCCTTCCTGGCAAGGGCCACTAGGGAGGCCACTTCCTCTTGCGAACCAGGTACCTCTACTCTGCGGGCCGGTATCCCGGCCTCCTTGAGGATCTCTTCAGCGCTTCTCATGCCCTCTGTCCTTCTTCCGCTTCCTTGTGAGGAAGATCCGTCAATGGACAGCCTGAACCTGGGAGGCCTCTCCAATGGGAGGGGGGACCAATTTCCCGGGGTTGCAAAGATCCATGGGATCCAGTGCCCTCTTTATCCTCCTCATCATCTCCAGGTCGTCCTCGGTGAAAATCAGTCTCATTTCCTTGAGCTTCTCAGTCCCTATCCCGTGCTCGCCGCTTATGGTTCCACCTAGTCGGGCCACTGCCTCGAGGATCTCAGTGCCTGCCTTGTGGACCCTCTCCAGCTCTTCTGGATTTCTACCATCGAACAGTATCAGGGGATGGAGATTTCCGTCTCCTGCATGGAAGACATTCCCTATGGGAAGGCCGTACTTCTCAGAAACTCTCTTGACCTCCCTCAAGGCATCGGGAAGCTTGGTTCGAGGAACAGTTCCGTCGCACACGAGATAGCTGGGCCTGAGTCTCGCCACTGCCCCGAATGCACCCCTTCTTCCAGCCCACAGCTCGGCCCTCTCCGCGCTGTCTTTGGCCCTTCTCAAGCTGAGCGCATTGTTGGACTTGCAGATCTCCTCGATCTTCTCTGCTTGCTCGTCCATCCCGTCCGCGAGGCCATCCAGCTCTATTATCAGCACTGCCTCGGCATCCTCCGGATATCCCGCCTTGACCGAGGCCTCAACGGCCCTTATGACCAAGTTGTCCATTATCTCGAGAGTGGCCGGGATCATCCCGTGGGCTATGATGTCCGAGACTGCCTGACCGGCCTCTTCCAGGGAGTTGAAAATGGCGAGGATGGTCACCACGTGCTCTGGGAGCCTCAT
>JAPWUY010000217.1 GCA_028275295.1 Thermodesulfobacteriota bacterium
TGGCAGTGATGGGATTCTCCGTGCTAGGGTTGATGGTCGCTTGGCGTTTCAGGCGGTTTAAGGCTGCATGGGACAAGAGGAAACTGGCCCTCCCCATAATGGGGCCTCTGGTGAGGGAGCTCGTTCTCCTGCGCTTCGTCAAGTATCTCAGGGTGCTATACCGGGCAGGAATACAGATCCACCAGTCCTTCCAGATTCTCACCGAGGTAGTCCCGAACCTCTACTACAAGGAGGTCATCTCACGGATGGCTGGTTTCGTCATGGAGGGAGAGTCCCTGGCCAACGCAATGGAGAGGACAGGTGCCTTCCCTCCCCAGGTGGAAAGGAGCGTGAGAGTAGGGGAGCAGACAGGAACCCTGGAGGAGAGCCTGGAACAGTTGGGCTCTCATTTGGAGAGGCTCATAGATGCCAAGATAAAGAGGCTGGTATCCCTCATAGAGCCCATGCTCCTCATGCTCGTGGGCGTGATTCTCATCATGGTCATAGCGAGCGTCCTCTGGCCCATCTACACCATCCTGGGCGAGATCAGCTAGGGACCCACCGAAGCGGACATATTGGGGAAAATCCGAAAGAGACCACAACAGATTGAAATTTTCTTTACATTCCCGCCAACTTTGTTATAATTCTCGCAACCGAGAGGGGATTTACTCGGCCAACCCTCACTACCCAAGGAGAGATGCACGGTGAGGAGAACTCGAGCGAGGAGGCTCATCCTCTATCTTCGTCAGAGGCAACTGCTAGGGGCCAGGTTGAGGAAGGAGGGCCTGGCGAGGATTCTGGATTGTCCCCTGGAGGAATTCAGGCCCCTCCCCCATGCAAAGGGACCTGCCGTGGTGATTCTTCAGACCGATGCCCTCGACCACAGGGTGGTTTCCGTACCTGGTGGGGGGAAGATAAATCTCCGTAGGCTCATGGCCAGGGAGGCAGTGGATCTTCTGGGGGTCGAGGAGGTAGCCCTGGGGTGGAGGCCATTGGGGGTCAGTGAGGAAGAGGGTGTGGAGAGGGAGAAGGTCCTTCTTTTTGCCTGCAAGAGGGAAGAGATATTGAGGATAAATGCCCTCCTCGAACATGCAGGGATAGAGGCAGTTGAGATCTTGAGTGCTCTGGATCTCTTGGTCGAGTTCGGAAAGAGGGCTGTTGGGAACCTTCCGAGCCTCCTTGTGGTATTCGATGGAGATCTCATCCATTGCCTCTTCTTCAAGGAGGGAATCTTCGGGTTTCATCGGGTCTTTCCCGCATTGGCCGAGGAGGTGCCCCACGAACTCACGATGGAGCTCCAAAGGTCGATCTATTACGCCAAACAGAGATTCAAGAGCCCAGTTTCCCACCTGAAAGTGGCCCTTGCCCCTCCTTGGTTCGGAGAGGAGATGCTCGGAGCCCTGAGGGAAGCTCTCCAGGTCCCCTGTACCCTCATACCATCCAAGGGGCCGGGGGGATACCCCGGCGATCTGGGATTGTTGGGGCTTTTGGCCGAAGAGCCAGGTCTTCTGGAGCCCCTCTCCCCCATTTTGGCTCCCGAGGTGATGCGTCGGAGGCACATGAGGAAGTTGGCATTTCTCAGCACCTCGGTGGAGCTATTGCTTCTGGGCCTTGTGGCAACAGCCATTTTTCTCCTGAGGGACTCCTTGATGGCTGATAGGGAGCTCCTCGACACATATGTCCAGAGCTTCCATGCGCTGGATGGCGCGATTGCAGCCAAGCAAGGGGATCTCAAGGAGCTTGAGAGGCTCAAGAAGGCCTCCAATCTGGTGAGGGAGATAGTTGCTCAGAGGCCATCCCTTGTCCCGGTGATGATCGATGTGGCTCAGGCCCTCCCCACGGGGGCGCACCTGGAATCCATGAAGTGGATCTCACCAGTCGACCCGAAGGGACCCAAAGCTCAAAAGGCTTCCCAGCCTCCACCAGTGATGGGTGGGGCAGAGCCCGGGAGATTGGAGGTGGAGGGCAAGGTGGACCTCAAGGATCCATCTGCCAGGTACGAGCTTTTCTCGCTTTTTCTCGAGGAATTGAGAAGACACCACGACCCAAAGGATGTGAAGGCGAAGACCGAAGAACTCTTGGACAGGGGTAGATTCTCCTTGTCACTTCCTGTCACAGTGGGAGCCAAATGAAGGGAGAGGGACATTCCGAGAGAAGGATCCATCCACTGGTCATACCACTGGTTGTGCTCCTCGCCCTTGTGGGCTCTTTGGCCTATTACATGGTCCTCAAGGCGCAAGAGAGAGAAATCCTGGGGCAAATACAGTCCCTGAGGTTGGCTCTGGAAGAAAAACGTCGTGTCCTCAAGTCCATAGAGGACATGGAAAGAATAAGGGCCCTTCCAATGGTAGCGGCCATTGGAAGGTGGGTCCAAGGTTTCCAAGATCCCCTGGATGCGAGAATGAAAGTGGAGGAAAACCTAGCTGGGATTCTCCGCAACTCAGGGGCCCTGGAGGTCAAGGCCAAATGGGAGGATTCCTGGGAGAGCGATGGGCTCAAGCAGGGGCAGATCAGCGCCTCTGCCTCCATGCCCTCTTTTGAATCCCTCCTTAAGGCCCTCGGGTCCCTGGAGTCGGGACCCATGCCCATGATCCTGAGATCCTTGGAGGTGCGCAAGGACGGGGTGAGGCTCAGGGTCAATCTCAAGGTCTCGATATATTACAGGGTGGAACATGATTCCCTTTGAGGAAGACCTGGAAAAATGGGTCTGGATGGCTCTGGCAGGGGTGATAGTGGGGGTTGCTGCGGTGCTCATCTTCTGGTTTCCCCTGGAGAGAAAAGCTGAAAGGATGGAAGATGTGGCCTTCAAGTTGAGAAAGCAGCCTCAGGAGTCCTTCAAGCTAGATGAGGGGATGAAGGAGCTCGTGGGACTTCTGGAAGAAGGGCGAAAAGGGGGTGAGATCTCGCCCCTTCCCAGGGATCCCTTTCTCAGTGTAGGGGAAGTCAAGTGGCTCAAGTTCGTGGAGGAGGTCTCCCTCAATCCCCCTTCTCTTCAGGGGATAGTGGAGAAGGAGGGGACTCGCTACGCGCTTCTCAAGGGAAAGCTCCTGAGGGAGGGGGAAGAGATCGAGGGATTCAGGATAGAGAGGATAGATCCCGAGATGGTCCACCTGAGCAAAGAGGGGAAATCCGTGACCGTGAAGATGCCCAGACCTGGAGGCCTTCCATGAAGGGGGAGAAGCCTTTTTGTTTGGTGATATTGAGCTTGTTTCCCTTGGCATTCTCAATGGGGTGCTCCGCTACCATGGAGCCAAGGGCTCAGTCCAAGCCGAAGGAGCCCCCTCCCATACTCTCAGAGCCATCAGAGCCCAAGCAACCTCCACCAGCGGCCAGGACTTCTCCTCCCCCCCTTCTGCCCCTCAAGCCCCCTCCCACGAGAGAGGGTCTCGAAAGTCTTGTCTCCTTGCAAATAGTAGAGGGGGGCTTGAAGGAGGTCATCCACGCCCTGGCCCAGCAAGCCGGGGTAAATGTCATCATAGATCCCGATGTGGAGGATGCCAGGGTCAGTCTCAATCTCCAGAGGATTCCCCTTTGGCAGGCCCTGGATGCCCTCCTCACCTCTCACGGTCTCTACTTCTCCTCCCATCCCGGATACGTGAGGATCTCCAAGATGATAACCAGGGTCTTTCACCTGGACTATGTGGTCAGCGTGAGATCCGGAGCGAGCACCACCCAGGTATCTCTGTCTTCGGGAACTTCCGCCACAACGGCCATCACTTCCACAACTGGGGTCTCTCCCACTGCTCAGACAGGGGGAACCACTGCGGCACAGCTTTCCACCAGCGCCTTCTCGGGAGACATCTCCATACAGACCCAGGAAACCGTGGACTTCTGGCGACAGCTCGAGGCCCGGATAAAAGAGCTCATGAGGGATCCACGCTACCAGATCCTGAGGGCCGAATACGAGCACCAGGACTTGAGGCGGCAGATGGAGCTCATGCCCTATGAGGCCCACTACGACAAAGAGCTCATAAAGCACCAGATAGAGATGTTCCAGTTGGAAAGGGAGGTCACGAGGAAGAAAATAGAGACAGGGCTTCTCGAAGCCCAGCCCACAGCTCAGCCTGCCCAAACAGTGCCCGCCAGGACCTCCCGCGAGACAACAACTGGTGCAAAAGGGGCAGCCGAGGCCACGACCGCAGTGACTGGTACCCTTCTGGGAACCTATTCCCTCGATCCCCACACTGGGACCCTGATCGTGACAACGACGCCAGCTGTCATGGAGAGGATAGAGAAATTCCTCCAAGAGGTCAGGGAGAATCTGGCTCGTCAAGTCCACATAGATGTCCAGATCCTGGAGGTCACCCTCAATGACGATCGACAATTAGGGGTCGATTGGAATGGATTCCCAGGCCTTCTCCAGATATTTCGCATGCCCAGGCTCAAGGAGGTTGTTCGCGCTCAGATAGAGGATCAGGCCACAACGGGTGGAGGGGGTGGAGGTGGCACATCCACAACAGGAGGGCAAGGGATAGTCTCCCCGCTTCCCGTATCCCCATTCACAGCATCCCCTCTGGGGGCCTTGCAAATGGGACTTCTCTTTGCCCCAAGGCACGATCTAGCGATCCAGTACACGATAAACAACGTGATCTCGTTCCTCCAGACCCAAGGGGACGTGAGGGCAGTCTCCAGGCCCCAAATCACCACCTTGAACAATCAGCCTGCTGTGATCTCGGTGGGCATAAATGACT
>JAPWUY010000218.1 GCA_028275295.1 Thermodesulfobacteriota bacterium
GTTCCCGGTGCCGCCCCAAGGCCTGAAGTTGGAAGTGAGAAGAAAAGGTGAGCGATTGGAGATCCTCTTGCCCCCAGAGCCTTGAGGAGAGAGATTCCCGAGGTTATGAGGGTGAGGGGCACTCTTCCCGAGGATCCCTGTTCCCCATGAGTATCGATGTGGTGAGGAGCGAGGATACATGGAAGGTCATTAGAGTCCGGGTGGGGCCTTACGACAATAACGTCTATGTCGTGAAGGAGGAGAGATCTGGGAAAGCCATCTTGGTGGATGCTGCCTTCGACCCCCAAGAGATCCTTTCGGCCCTGGGAGGCTTCCAACTCCAGGCCATCTTCCTCACCCACGCACATCCCGATCACATCCAGGCACTCGAGTTTTTGAGGCGAAGGACAGGATGCGCTCTCGGGATACACCCTGAGGAGCCTGGGACCCAGGAACTTGCCCCAACCATATTCATTGCTGAGGGATACCAATTCTCTCTGGGAAGCCTGACCCTAAGATTCCTCCATACCCCCGGCCACACCCCCGGCAGCGTATCCATTGTGCTGGGAAGCCAAATTTGCTTTTGTGGAGACACCCTCTTTCCCGGAGGCCCTGGCCGAACTTGGACTCCAGAAGGCTTCAGGGACATAATCAAGAGCATCCGGGAAAAGCTCCTCACCCTTCCCGATGATCTTCTTTTGCTTCCAGGCCATGGGCCTGGAATAAAGGTGAGAGACTCCAGGGCCGAATACGAGGCCTTTGCGGCGAAAGGAATACCCGAAGGTATCTGGGGCGAGATCCGCTGGGACAGGCCTCTGGATAGATCCCCGAGTTTCAGGGACGGTTGTACATGAGGGGGTTTGGGGTCAATCTGCATTCCGGACCTATTCTCATATTGGCTATCTTCCCTTCGTCCCTCAGCTGGAAGAGTCTCGGGACCAGCTGATCCCTGAGCTGGATGTAGCTTATGGGATTTATGTAGATCTGGGTACCGCCCTCGAAGCCAGCTGGATTGTTCACCCTCCATTTTATCATTATGTGCCATGGGATCCTGTCCAGACAGTCCTCGGGAGCAAAGTACCACTCCTCGTTGCACGATACCGCGCTCCCACTTGCGGCATGGCAGGCATGAACCAGATCGCTCATCCCCCTCACTTCCTCGGGCTCGTGTTCGTGAGGCCTGAGATTGCGGCTTTTGGAATATATGGCCACGGTGGGGAACCTGTGGCCTATGTCCACAAAGGCTATGGCATAGTCGTTTTCAGCTATGACCCTGTTGGTGTAGCTTGCAAAGTTGACCACGAGCTCGTTGTACGCATTGGGATTTTCCCTCGCCACCTCAACCTCGTTCTCTATGTCTGTTCCCCATTCGTCCAGTCCGACAAGCTGCTTGTGAAGGTGCTCGAAGGAGGCCCCCGCTGGGGCCAGCCAGTTCTGGAAGACGACCACATACCTGATATAGCGGTTGATCCTGTAAAGATCCTTCACCGCCTCTATGGTGAATCGCATGTACTGGTAATGTTCTTCCTCGCTCATCTCCCCGGATGAATAGAGTTCGTGGTCGAATTTGGCACCCTCCTTGTAATGCCGCCCAGCTATGATGAGCTCATGGCCCCCTCCAAAGAATGCATCGCACATCTTCTCCCTTTCCGGAAAGTCCGTTATAGCCGCTATTTGCTCGGGACTTTTCCCCATCATCTTGAGCTTGGTATTCACGATCCCGAAGGCGTGTTTCTGCCCGGCCAAGGAGCTCAGGTAAGCCTCTTTCCATGCCTTGAGGTCATCGCTCAAGGTATAATCGTAGTTCTTCTCCCAGTATTCGGTTGTCACTATCTCGAAGAGGTTGGCCACCCTTCGAAAAAGGGGCTTGGTATCCCTCAACTCGTTGGGCATCAATCGATGAAGGATCTTGTAACCGTCCTCGGTCTTGACCAGTCGGGACTTCTCAGGAGGGGTTTCGAGGTAGCGAGCCTCGCAAAAACTGCAATAATCCTCAACTTCCTTGGGCTCTATGGGCTTTTGCTGATCTGGCTTATGGTGGGGAAGAGGCCTGCTTCCTCTGCCCGGAACGTACCATGATTCTCTACCCGTGAGGGGATTGATCTGCTTGATGGTGCCATCTGCCATCCTCACTATCATCTCAGCATAGTGGCGGGTCCTTGCCATGGAGTGCCCTCCTCCTTCGATTCACTTTTCAGATGGGGCTATGTTATCAAGGTGAGAATCTATGGTCAAAAGCCCAGAGGGTGTCTTGGAAGAGATTGGAAGTGATCCTTAACGAAAATGGGCTGAATGGAGGCAGAAGTCCCCTTCTGCCCCCTTCGACTTGGCAGCCTATCAGACGGAGACCACTTGTTTGACCTCTGGAACCCTCTCCTTGAGCCTCCTCTCTATGCCCATCTTCAGGGTCATCTGGGACATGGGACATCCCCCACAAGCTCCGGTCAGCTTGACCTTCACCACTCCGTCCTCGTCCACATCCACAAGCAGAACGTCTCCTCCATCGGCTTGGAGGGACGGACGAAGCTCATCTATCACTTTCTGGACTTTCTCTCTCATGGCTCCTCCTCTCTAAATGGAATCCGAGACATCCTCGTCTCTTCAATGTCCTTCACTTTAGTATGAATTCAACGCTCCCCGAGGGCAAGCCCTCACCATTTCCTCGGGGCAAGAGCTTCCCTTCCCCAGAATTCTGCGGTATCCCCCAGTTCCTCCTCTATGCGAAGGAGCTGATTGTATTTGGCTGTCCTCTCTGAGCGGCTCAGGGAGCCAGTCTTTATCATTCCCGTCCTGGCCGCCACGGAGAGGTCCGCTATCACAGTGTCCTCGGTCTCCCCTGAGCGATGGGATATGACCGTAGTGTATCCAGCCCTGTGGGCCATCTCCACTGCCTGCAAGGTCTCGGTGAGGGTGCCTATCTGATTGAGTTTGATGAGGACCGAGTTGGCCACCCTTTTTCTTATCCCTTCCTTGATCCTCGCGGTGTTGGTCACGAAGACGTCGTCCCCCACAAGCTGGATCTTGCTTCCCAGCCTCTCGGTAATCAGTATCCATCCACCCCAATCCTCCTCTGCCATTCCATCCTCGATGGAGACAATGGGGTAATTGGTCACCATTTTCTCGTACATCTCCACCATTTCCCAGGGCTCCAGAGTCTTCCCTCCCTCGCTCTTGAGCACATATTTCCCGTTATCGAAAAACTCGCTCGCAGCGGGATCCAATGCGAGGGCCACCTGCTCCCCGGGCCTATAGCCAGCTTTCTCTATGGCTTCCATTATCAGATCCAGTGCCTTCCAATGGCTGGATATGCGAGGGGCAAAACCGCCCTCGTCCCCAACAGCCGTGCTCAATCCGTTCTCGCCCAGGACTTTCTTGAGATTGTGGAAGACTTCGGCCCCCACCCTGAGGGCCTCGGCGAAGCTACCCGCCCCCACAGGAACTATCATGAACTCCTGAAAGTCCAGATCGTTGTCAGCATGGCGACCGCCATTGATGATGTTCATCATGGGGAGGGGAAGAACCTTCGCCATCACCCCACCTATGTATCGGTAAAGGCTAAGGCCACAGAAGGCCGCAGCCGCCCTGGCGCAGGCGATGGAACAGCCGAGAATCGCATTGGCTCCCAAGGAAGATTTGTTCTCCGTGCCGTCCAAGTCCAGAAGTGCCCTGTCTATCCCTGCCTGATCCAGAGCGTCTCTGCCAACCAGCTCCTCGGCAATGGGACCATTGACATTCTCCACTGCCTTCAGAACCCCTTTGCCCATGTACCTCTTCGTATCTCCATCCCTCAACTCCAGTGCCTCGTACTTGCCCGTTGAGGCACCAGACGGCACAGCGGCTCTGCCCACCTCGCCAGTCTCCAGAAATACCTCCACTTCCACAGTGGGATTGCCTCTGGAATCCAGGATCTCCCTTCCCCTTATCTCCACTATCGTGCTCATGGCTCCTCCTCCCTGTGGCTAAATTGTTCCGTGGCCCTTGGCCAAAGAGTTGGGACCTCTGTTGACCCCCCAGATTCGGGCCGCGTTGGAGCTCATGATCGCTTCCCGGTCCTCCTTGGAGAGTCCAGCCTGTTCCATTTCTCGGAAGTAGCGCCGAGGATGAATGAGGGGATAATCAGATCCCCAAAGGATCTTCTCCGCCCCCACTATGTCCACTGCCGCCCGGTATATCTTGGGACTGTAGAGAAAGGGAGAAGCTGCAGTATCGTAAAAAACCCTCTGGAAGGCCTCCCGAACCTCTGGCATCAGCTCGTAGAAGAGCATCCCCCCTCCCCAGTGGGCCAATATCACCACAATCTCCCGGTGGAGCGAGATCCACCTGTAAAGTTCCCCCAGGTCCGTGGAGCTCTTGCCGGGATAATCGTGGCCCACGGACTCTGTCACATGAAGGAGAATCGGGACTCGGAAATGGGCTAAGAGCTCGGGAATCTCCCTGAAAAAGGGAACCGACATGGAACCCCTTTTCCCGTATGAGGCTAGCTCCCCGATGCCCTTGAAGCCTTTCTCTAGGCATCTTCTCGACTCCGCTAAGGCCTTCTTTCCCAGAGAAGGGTTCACGCATCCCAAAGGGATGAACCTTCCCTCGAAATCCCTCGAGGCTTCCCAGATGTAATCGTTGTGCTCCTTGGAGAGGCAGGGGTCCTTCCATGGAAAACCCAGGGCAACGGCTGCTTGGACTCCCGATTC
>JAPWUY010000219.1 GCA_028275295.1 Thermodesulfobacteriota bacterium
TAGTTCACATTGCCATTGGGGTTCTCAAGTCGGCACAGCCCTTCAACCCAGCGTTTCATTACCAGGGAGCCCACTCTCCCTAAACCAAGGAGGCTTGACAACCCAACACAGTATCTCCGAGAAAATCACCCTTCGCATCGTTTCCAGGTGTTCCCCGCTAGGCCGTCCTAGCTCGGATGGCCTACCCCGCGGAGGGGCGGGCTCCGCACGCCCGACAAAAAAGCTTGGGCTTGACCGAGGCATATCACCATTGGGCCGCGGCCCCTCGTTGACGCACGTGGTCGGAATGGAATGCCTCGCCGCTAGTTCGGCCTTGCAATCCGGGCGCGGAGACCGCGCCCCTCCGAGAAAACCGCCTCTCGCGTTATCTGGGGGCTATCTCCGCTAGGCCATCCCGGCTCCGGTGACCAATCCCCCGTGGAGGGGCGGGCTCCGCACGCCCGTGAAGGAAGGCGCGGGCTTGACCGAGGCATGTCTCCATTAGGCCCACGGCTGCCGCCTACTTGTCGGTGATTATGCCATACCCCGGCTTGCGTCCGGCCCGTATTCACGGACGCGGAGACCGCGTCCCTCCGAGAAAATCACCCTTCGCATCGTTTCCAGGTCTTCCCCGCAAGGCCGTCCTAGCTTGCATAGCCTTCCCCGCGGAGGGGCGGGCTCCGCACGCCCGCAAGGCAAGGCTCCGGCGCCTCCTAGAAGTCCATTGGACGCGAAGGGCCGAGCCTTCGGTTTCCACGGGGATCGCTTTGGGGGCCAGATCAAGATATTGAGAGACCTCCTCCCTCTTTCCTCAGGAAGCCGCTTGAGCCCCGATGTCCATCTCTGATACTCTCCCTATTGCTTCATCGGGGAGGAAGATCTCCATGAGCCCTTTTCTCTTCGCGGGCATAGGGTTCCAGGCTTTAGTTTCCCAGATCCTCCTTCTCAGGGAAATCATGGTCGTGGTTGCAGGCCACGAGATGGCCCTGGGCCTGATGATGGCATCGTGGCTTGTGGGTGTGTTTTTTGGGGCCATCATGGCTACAAGGGCCGAGAGGCGAAAAAAGGAGAGCTTTTGGCCCCTAGGAATCCTCTTTCTCTGCCAACTCCCATTGACCTTTCTGGTAGTTGTGGGCCTGCGACACGCAAGATTCCTTTTCCCGGTCCCTCCTGGCGCTCCCCTTGCGGCTTCATGGGCAGCAAGCCTCATAATCGCGTCCCTCTTCCCCGTAGGGGCGACCTCAGGCGCCATGTTCCCAATGGCATCCAGATTGGCCAGAGGCTTCAGAGAAGGACAAGCCAAGGCCATAGCTAAGGTCTACTTTTGGGATGCAGCGGGCAGTCTACTGGCCGGGCTCGTTGTGCCCCTTTTACTGATTCCAAGAGTCGAGAATCTCCTCGTTTTGGCATATTGCGCTGTGATATCGAGCCTCCTGGGCACCCCTGGCTCAAGTCCTTGGGGGAAGAGATGGTCCTTGGCTTCCACTGTCGCAGGGGGCGCCTGGCTCGTCCTAATTTGCACAGGAGAGATCCAAGAGCTCGATAGCTGGTCCACAGCCCAGAGATGGCTTTCACGGAAGACGGCCATGGAGAGAGTGGCTGGAGTGGATTCGCCTTACCAGAGTCTCGAGTTGGGATTCGCAGAAGGCCAATATACCCTGTTGGGAAATGGAAGGCCTCTAGGGGTATTCCCTGATCCTTCGGGGGCAATGTCCCTTGTGGGGATTCTCATGAGCCAGAGGCAGAGACCCAAGACAGTGCTGTTCTTAGGAGGGGGTCCTAGTAGCGCGCTGCCCTTGCTTCTGCAGGCTGGCGTGGAGAAGCTCACGATTGTGGAGCTGGATCCAGCCGTTTACTCCCTCTCTCAGAGGTTTCTCCCCGAGGAGATAAAGTCCGCACTCCGTGATCCGAGGGTGGAGCTCCTCGTTGGAGATGGAAGGTCCGTTCTCAAGGGCTTCCCTCCAGGGAGTTTCGATGCTGCACTGGTGGAAATGCCAGACCCGGGGACCACCCTTCTCAATCGTTTCCATAGCCTCGAATTCTTCTCGGCCTTGAGGAGGGTCTTGAGGTTACCGGGCTTGGTGATCCATGGGGTCACGGGCTCTTCCGATTACATGGGGCCAGAGCTGGAGCATTTCCTGGGAACCCTACACGCCACCATGAGGGAGGTATTCGGAGAGGTAAGGGTCATCCCAGGAGAGAGGACCCTCTTTATTGCCTCCCTTGAGCCTGGGACGGTGAGCTTGGATCCCGAGAATCTCTCCTTTTTCTCCCGTGGGATTTGGGGAAGCGAAGGTCTTCCGCCAGGTCTTTTCGAGACATGGATTCAACCATTTCAGGCCGAGAATTGGCAAAGGGTCCTTGCCCAAGGATCGTATCCAATAAACACTGACGAGCATCCCAGAGCTACCTTGGCATTTCTCTGCCTCTGGGAGAGACTTTCGGGCACATCCTTCGGAGCTTCTCTTCTCGAAAGGATAAGCGGGATCCCATGGAGTTTCATCTTGATCGCATGGTGCACAGTTGGGTGCATCTCCCTTTTGGTGGGGATGGGCTCGGGCCTTACGAGAGGGGTGCTCCTCACAATCGGAGTTACTGGGGCCACAGCCATGGCCCAGGAGATGATCTGCCTTTACCTCTATCAGACCGTGTGGGGGCACCTTTATTCCAAGGTAGGGCTCCTCATGGGAATGTTCATGGCCGGACTTTCCGTAGGGGCTTGGCTCGCATCTCTCCCAGCCTTTTTCAGGTGGGAGGTCGCGTCCAAGGCCCTCATAGGGGTCCAAGGAGGGCTGGCACTCTTGTGCGTCAGTATCCCGACCCTTTGGGTTCCGTCTTTGCTTGGGACGTCCTTCCCGGAAAGGCCCCCGTGGTGGCAGGGAGATGTGGCCTTTTGTCTGTGGATGCTGATTGCTGGAGCTTTGACAGGGGCAACATTCCCTTTGGGATGTCGCCTCATGGAGAGGGACCTCACGGGGACTGCAAGAATAGCTGGTGTTGCCAGCGCCTGGGATCACTTGGGCGCTGCCATCGGTGCGCTCGCGGCAGGAGTCATACTGGCACCAGCTATGGGCCTCAAGGCAGCGGGGGCTGTTGTGGCGGGGTTACAGATCTTCGCCCTAGGGTCGCTCTGTTTCATGGTTCTTGCCTTCGGAAAGAGGGAGGGCTAGGATTGAGGAGATCCATTTCCAAGGACTTGGCAGACAGGAGGTGAGGAAAATGCCCACTTTGGTCCTTTTGCGGCACGGCGAGAGCATTTGGAACTTGGAGAATCGCTTCACTGGGTGGACCGATGTGGACCTTTCCCAGAGGGGCCTGGAGGAAGCCCACGAGGCCGGGAGGGTTCTCAAATCCGAGGGATTCGTCTTCGACCTGGCTTTCACCTCTGTTCTCAAGAGGGCCATAAGAACTCTCTGGATAGTTCTCGATGAGATGGACCTCATGTGGATACCAGTGGAGATCTCCTGGAGGCTCAACGAGCGGCACTACGGCGCTCTCCAGGGACTGAACAAGAAGGAGACAGCTGACCGCTACGGGTTCGAGCAAGTCCACGCCTGGAGAAGGAGCTATGATGTCCCTCCTCCTCCCATGGATTGGGACGATCCAAGACACCCCAGGTTCGATCCGAGGTACGCCAAACTCCCACCCGAGCTCCTCCCATCCTCCGAGTCATTGAAGGACACATTGGAAAGGGTGCTCCCCTATTGGCACCAAGCCATTGCCCCTTGTTTGAAGGAGGGGAAGTTGCCACTGGTCTCTGCCCATGGAAACAGCCTGAGGGCCCTAGTGAAATATCTCGATGGCATATCCGATGAGGAAATTGTGGAGCTCAATATCCCCACTGGCATACCCCTGGTTTACGAGCTCGACCAAGAGCTGAGGCCTTTGAAGAGGTATTACCTGGCTGACGAGGAAGCGGTGGCGAGGGCAACTCAGGCTGTGGCAAGTCAGCTCAAGAAGGAGTGAAGTTCACCAAGTTCCTTTTGCCCCCAATTAGGAAATTCGTGGCCGATACATGGAGGGAGCCCCCTTGGGGAAGGACGATGTCACTGGACACGGGGAAAGTCCGAGGCAGGCTCCATTGGAAAGATCCCCTGGGCCCTCGGCGATGAACGGAGTCTGGCTCTGGTTCATAGTCGTCTCCATATTGGTGGGAGCAGCCAATGGAAAGCTCGAGGAGGTGGGAAGGGCATCTTTTCAGGGAGCGAGAAGTGCCGTCGAGCTCGCAATAGGGCTCGTGGGGGCCATGGCTCTGTGGCTGGGGCTCATGAGGGTTGCAGAGGATGCGGGACTCATCTCAGTACTGGCCAGGGGGGTGAGGCCCGTTATGGCTAAGCTTTTCAGGGACATCCCTGAGGGCCACCCGGCAATGGGTGCTATGGTCATGAACATAGCGGCCAACATGATGGGCATGGGAAACGCTGCAACCCCCCTCGGGATAAAAGCCATGCAAGAGCTCGACAAGCTGAACCCCAGGAAGGGGGAGGCAACGGACGCCATGTGCCTGTTCTTGGCCATAAACACGAGTTCCGTCACCATCTTGCCCCTCGGGGTCATGGCTGTGCGGGCGGCAGCGGGGGCCCGTGACCCTGGGGGCATCCTCGTCCCGACGCTGTTGGCCACCTGCACTTCGACCCTAGTGGCAGTGACAGCGGCGAAAATCCTGGCCGGCCTATACGGAA
>JAPWUY010000220.1 GCA_028275295.1 Thermodesulfobacteriota bacterium
GCCACCATGTTCCCGTAACCTATATTCAGCATAAATTCCTTCACCTCTTCCCTCCTCAACTGGGTCAGGTTTTCTAACCAGAGAAAGGGACGACGCTCTTCATCACTCCAGGTTCTGGACCTGTTCCCTCATCCTCTCCAACTCTGCCTTTATGGATACGGCCACATCCGACATCTCGAGATCCTGAGACTTGGCTGCCAGGGTGTTGATCTCCCTGAAAAGCTCTTGAAGCAAGAATTCCATTTTCTTGCCAACAGGGGTTTGTTCTTCCATGGTCTTCAAGAACCTCTCCAAGTGGGCTTCCAACCTCACCAATTCCTCGGTTACGTCCAGTTTTTCTGCCCAAATGGCTGCTTCCTGCTCAATTCTGCTCTCTTCCAGATTACCTTCCTCGGCCAAAAGGCGCACCCTCTCCTTCCATTTTGCGATGAATGAACTCAAGATCTGTGGAGATCTTCTCTTGAGCTCCCATATCCTCCCCTGAATCCATTGAGCCCTCGCCCGAAGATCCTGAGCCAGTATCCATCCCTCCGACTCCCTCATTTCCTCAAGGCCATTTAGGGCCATATCCAAAGCTTTCATAAGGGCTTCCTGCTCTTGCTCCAAGGCAGGTTCTCTTAGCTCCCACAATTCTCTGAGGCCCAAGAGGAGTTCCCAACCTCTCTTGCCCTCCACTCCCATCTCCCTGCCAAGGGTATCGAGGGCGTTTTTGATGGCCCTAGCCCTTCCCAAATGGATCTCCACCAGAGGTTCGACATCCAGAGTCTTGGGTTCCCACTTCACGAAAACATCCACCCTGCCCCTTGCGAGCCTGGCCTGGATCTCTTTCCTTATGGCCGGCTCAAGATACCAACAACCTGGGGGAAGTTTGAGGTTGACGTCGAGGTGTCGGCTGTTTACCGAACGCATCTCCACGGTGATTCTGTGGTAAGCACCTTCGGCCTCACCCCTTCCGTAGCCCGTCATGCTCCGGAGCATCCCATCCCTCCACCTTCTTTGATCTTCCTCCTCTCCCAGAGATAGAGCTCCCTCACCCTCCTGAGCCAGCCATTCAAGGGCTCGGAAGCATAATCTGGATAAGTCCACTGCAGGGGTCTATATTCCCCCTCTCTGAAAACCAGAGTCAGGTCAGCGTAGATCCCTTGTCCCAAGTAAATCCTATGGGCCTGAGGCTTGTGAGTGGCGAGGACAACCCTTCCCAGAGAAAGAACGCCTGGATCCAGGTTTATCCTTCTCCTTCCCCATTGATCCCTGAACCTGTCCTCCACGGCCGTGGCCTTCAATTTCACCTCAACAAGACGGTCCTCCGGGATGAGGATCTTGAAGCAAAACATCCTCCTCGAAAGATGGGAACCCATCTCCTTCTCATAATAGCTCGTGTGGGAGAAGGGATACCGGGGGCTGACCATCTGAACCTGACCGAAAAGGGCCTGGAGTTCCAATATGAGGTCCTTTTCCAGCTCTTTTTCGGAAAAAATGGCACTCATGACCAATTTTGCGGGCTCAGGCTCCACCATTTTTACCTCAGAATTGGCCGACTCAGCGATCTTGAACCTCCAGTTCTTCCAATGTCCTTCGCAGGGACCTCCAGTTGACCGTAGCTGTTCCAACTTTGCTCACGGCTATCCCAGCAGCCAGATTGGCCAGAAGCGCTGCGTCCTCGGGGTTTCCTTTTGCTGCCAGAGAGAGGGTGAAGGCGCTGATCAGGGTGTCTCCAGCTCCCGTCACATCGTAGACCTCTTTCGCCCAGGTTGGGATGTGGCGATGATGTCCGCCGTTCAAGAAAAGACTCACCCCGTGCTCTCCTCTGGTTATGAGGAGAATCTCACATCTCAGCATCTCCAAAAGCTCTTTTCCCATTGTCTCGAAGGTGGACTCGTCCCTCACCTCCTTTCCCCACGCCCTCATAGCTTCCCTGTCATTTGGGGTCACAGCAGTAACCTCCCTGTAAATGGAGAAGGGAATGGCCTTGGGATCAACGCAGACCACTGTCCCTCGCCTCGAGATCTCCCTCACGGCATCCATCAGATGGGCGTCCACAACCCCCTTCCCATAGTCGGAAACTATCACGGCGTCCAGTTCGTGGGACCTCGCGTGGAGGTATTCCCTTATCCTCTCGGCAATTTCCTCAGCCAGGGATGCGCGGCTCTCCCTGTCTATCCTGACCACTTGCTGACTGTGAGCTATGATCCTAGTCTTGAGTGTTGAGGGACGATCCCTCACCTCCCACACGCCGTCCGTGGGGATTCCCTTCCTCTTCAAGTCCCTCACGAGCCATCTCCCCTCCCTATCAGCCCCGACCACCCCAGCGATGAGCACCCTGGCGCCCAAGGTTCTGAGGTTATTGGCGACATTGGCCGCCCCTCCCCACCTCAGGCTCCTTCTCTCCACTCTGACAACCGGGACTGGAGCCTCCGGGGAGATCCTCTCAACTGTCCCCCATATGAACTCGTCCACTATCAGGTCACCCACAACGAGCACTCTAATGGACTTGAATCGCTCCATCAGCCTCAGGATTCTCTCCTTGGTTTCTCGGGAAACGGACCTCTGAGTCTTCTTCCTCGAAGGAGCCATCACGATTCACCTTCCGCTGGACATAGGCCCCAACCCCTAGGGCACCCCATCAGGTGCCATGCCAGGATGCGCCCATCCACCCTGTGCCTTTCCCTCCAACGATCCGTGTTTCGGCCAGGAACCCATGAGAGGATAGCTGACCAGATCCAGTTGACAAACCCCTTGATGAGGAGCCCGACGAAAAGGAGTGCCAATTGCCCTTTGCCCCTATGGATGAGAAAAAACCTGTACCTCGACCTGTAGAATTCTATCCTCGCCGCCTTCAGGTTGGTCCTCATGGATTGACCCTGGATGTGGACAGCCTTGGCCTCTGGCACGTGGTACACATGCCAGCCGGCCTTCCTCATTCTCAAGCACCAATCGGTCTCCTCCAGGAAGAGGAAGAATCCCTCGTCCATGAGGCCTACTTGCTCCCACGCATCTCTTCTCACCATGAGAAACGCCCCAACCACTGACTCGACTGATACGGGCCCCAGGGGCGGTCTCCGCTTGCTGGGATATCTGGAGGGAAATGTGATCTCCAGAAGCCCTCTGGGAAGGAGCTCCGTAGCCAGCGTGGGGGCCCGGCCGAAGCAGTTTTGGGGTCTTCCGTCTGGATGGAGGAGGGCTCCACCGGCAATCCCAACCCCTGGATTGCGCTCCATGAATAGAAGGAGCCTCTCTATGGATCCCTTTTGAGGGAAGCAGTCAGTATTGAGAAGCAAGGCATAGCTGCCCCTGCTGTGGGAGAGGGCGAGGTTCACCGCCCTTGCAAATCCCAGGTTCACCTCGCTATGGAAAACCCTCACCTCTGGAAACTCGTTCCCTATCGCCTCAAAGGTCCCGTCTTCCGAGCCATTGTCGACAACCAGGACTTCGGTCCCTTGGGGGAGCCCTTCTCTGAAAAGATTCTCAAGGCACCTCAAGGTGAGCTCCTTGGTATTGAAGCTCACGAGGATGATGGAGAGACCCTTTTTCTCTCCTCCCTCGCATATCCTTTCAGGTTCTTCCCTCATCCCTTCTCCCTCAAGGACCCTTGGATCTCAAAGGGAAGTTTTGGACACTGGCCCTCAGCCACATGTCCATCGGACAGGCGCCTGACTTTTCACTTGATGGGCCCGAGTCTCGTCTTTCGCCTTGATCTCCATGCTCTGGGCTTCTTCCCTTCAGTCTTTGGCATTTGTCAGAAGGACCTCTCTGAAGGCCCTTATGACCCTCTCCACCTCGTCATCCTTGAGCTTTGCTGAGAGGGGAAGGGAGAGTGTCCTTCTCGATACCTCGAAGGCGTTGGGAAAATCCAGCTCCTTGTAACCCAGAGTCTTTTGGTAAAAGGGCTGAAGGTGGAGGGATATGAAATGGACCCCTGTCCCTATCCCCCTCCTTTTTAGCTCCTCCAGAACCCCGTCCCGATCTATACGGAGGCGTTCCAACTGGAGAAGGGGAGTGTAAAGGTGCCTCGCATGAACAGTGCCTTCCTCAGGAGGAGGGGGTAGCTGGACAGGCAAATCCTGGAAGGCATGGTCATATGCCTTCCAGATCTCCTCCCTTCTTCGGTAATGGAGCTCGAGCTTGGCCAATTGATGGATTCCCATGGCAGCCTGAAGATCCATCATGTTGTATTTGAAGCCAGGATGAAGGATCTGATAATGGGAATATCCCGAGGACGAATAGCGCTTCCAAGCCCCACGGCTCATCCCATGGAGGCTCAGGATTCGAATGAGCTCAGCCCATTCGTCCCTTTCGGTTGTCACCATTCCACCCTCTCCCGTCACTAGGTTCTTGGTCACGTAGAAGCTGAATGCCGCACCGTCCCCCAGACAACCGACCTTCTTCCCCTTGTACCAAGCCTCCACAGCGTGGGCCGCATCCTCTATGAGAATGAACCCATACTTTTCCTTGAGCTTCCATATGGGCTCCATGTCGCATGGTCTTCCGGCCAGGTGAACCACTATTACGGCTTTCACCTTTTCGTGCCTTTTCTCGAGCACTTTTTCCACCTGTTGCGGATCCAAATTCATGCTTTTCGGGTCCACATCGGCGAAGACTGGTCTTGCTCCCACATGAAAGATCACATTGGCAGTTGCAGCGAAGGTTATAGGTGT
>JAPWUY010000221.1 GCA_028275295.1 Thermodesulfobacteriota bacterium
CAGAGGAGGACAGGCAGGAGATAATGGACTCAGCGGCAAAGATAGGCCAGCAGGTAGCCCGATGCAAGGTCATAACCCAGGGGCTCCTCAAATTCTCGAGGATGGTGGATGCGCCACCCGAAGAAGTGGACCTGAGCCAGCTCCTCGAAGAACTGGTGACCATAACGAAGACCAGGGCCAAGGTGGAAAACGTGGCGCTCCATCTGGAAATGGAGAATTTGCCCAAAATCTGGGCCTGTGCTGCCCATCTCCAGCAAATATTTGCCAATCTCATAAATAATGCCCTGGATGCAGTGGCCGGGAGAGAAAAGCCCCTCGTTCGGGTGAAGGCACGGAGGCAGGACGATAAGGTAATCGTCTCTGTCGAGGACAATGGATGTGGGATTCCTCCCCAGGACATCCCGCGAATCTTCACCCCTTTCTTCACCACCAAACCTCCGGGCAAGGGCACGGGGCTAGGCCTGGCCATATGCCATGGTCTGGTCCAGAATATGGGGGGAGAGATAAGGGTAGAGAGTGCCGTTGGTCTGGGAACTCGCTTCACGGTGCTGATCCCCATCCAAGATGCGAGGGCCCAGAACGGAGCAAAGGGGCTGGAAGGTCGGAACCGTACGAGCCCGGAAAGGGTATCTCCAGGAAGGCCAGTGCATGGAGAACTCCAGTGAACCAATAACGGTCCTCCTCGTGGATGACGAGGTGGAATTCGCCACAACCCTGGCCAAGGTGTTGAGAAGAAGAGGGCTTGAGGTCCAGGTGGCCAACAGTTCCCAGGAAGCCCTCCGTCTTGTTTCCAAAGAGAACTTTCAGGTTGTCCTTCTGGATGTGAAGATGCCCGAGAAGGACGGTCTCACCCTTTTCAAGGAGGTGAGAGAGATTTCTCCGCACACCTCGGTAATCCTGATGACAGGACACATCTCTCCCGAGGAAGAGAGGAGCGGAAGGTCGGTGGGGGCTTTCGCATACTTGCTCAAACCGTACCCCATACCGGATCTCGTGGAGCTCATCCAGAAGGCGGCAAGGAGGGTCTCGGGGGGAGGCCATTCTGAGAAAAACCATGAGCGCGGGGGTACCTGAGAGGGACGGCAGGAAGATACTGGCCAAGGCTTGGAGAGGCCTCAGGGTTGGGTTGGAGGTCCTGGGGATCTTGCGTCCTGCCCCACAGGTGGACCACAAGGCCCAGGTGGCCCGCTTCAGGCTATATCACACAGAGTTCAGGAAGCTCCTTTCGGCCAACAATAGCTTTCTAGAGACCCTCGCTGAGCTGGAAGAGAGAAGAAGGGGAAGGGGTTTCATAGATCGAGACTACGTGAAGAGAAAGGCCATAAGGTGCATCGTGGACGTGCACGCCATGGCAACGAGCATCGAGACCATCTCGGAGGGCAGGCACAGTGGTCTGGCCCCAGCCCTCCAGCGCATAACCGCTCGTGTGCTTTCGGCCATAGAGGAGTCATCTGTGAGCCCATCTCGGGAACTCGTCCTCGATCTGGATCACATCAGGGCTAGCCACGCGGATCTCGTGGGGGGTAAGATGGCCAATCTCGGGGAGGCCAGAAATGGACTGGGCCTTCCGACGCCAGAGGGGTTTGCCATCACAGTGGAGGGATTCAGGCTCGTTCTGGAGGAGGCGGGGTTGCGCTCCTGGATCCAGGATCAGAGCCTGCAGCTCACATCCACCGGCATGGTGGAGAAGGTGAGCAAGGAGGTGACGGAGAAGATCCTCCAAGCCAGGATTCCCTCGGAGCTCTTCCAGGCCATGGAGGCTGCCCTGGAAAGGATGGAGAGGAAGGCGGGACGACCCCTGGATTTGGCAGTGAGATCCAGCGCCCTGGGGGAGGACTCCACCCTTTCCTTCGCAGGCCAGTTCAAGTCCCTGCTCCATGTATCCAGGGCCGATGTATCCAAGGCCTACTTGGAGGTCCTGGCGAGCCTCTTCTCACCAGAGGCCATCCATTACAGGATCCTCCATGGGATACCTCCGGAGTCAGCGGAGATGGCAGTGGGAGTGGTGGAGATGGTGCCAGCCAAGGCCGCAGGCGTCGTATTTTCAAAAAACCCAACCAGGCCTGAATCCAATGAGGTGGTGATACAGGGGGTTCGGGGACTAGCAGTCCCCCTTGTAGAGGGGAGAGTCTCCCCCGAGACCATCGTAGTGGAAGATCCTCTCGGGGCGCGGCCCCTCATCCGCAGGATCCCACCTCCAGCCACCGAGAGCCCAGAGGACCGAAATCAAGGTGAAAAGAAGCCGGTGATCGAGGAAAGGGATGCCTTGGTTCTAGCCAGATGGGCAGTGAAACTAGAGGAGCACTTCGCCTTCCCCCAAGACATGGAGTTCGCCATAAGCCATGGGGGCGACATCTACCTCGTGCAGACAAGGCCCCTGAGGCTCCCTCCGGCCCTGGAGAAAGGAAGAGAGGTCCTCCAGGATTCCAAGGTCCTCGTTCGAGGGGGTGAGACCGCTTGCCCAGGAGTGGCTTCGGGAGTGGCCGTGCGCATGGACGAGGACGGAGACCTCGACACCTTCCCCCAAGGTGGGGTGCTAGTTGCGAGGCGCTCCTCGCCCAAGTTCGTGAGGATAATGTCCAGGGTCAAGGCGATAGTGACGGACTCAGGAAGTACAACGGGACACATGGCCTCCTTGGCTAGGGAACTGGGCATTCCCGCATTGCTCAACACTGGAAAAGCGACAACTAGCATAGACCCAGGCACCCTAGTGACGGTGGATGCGTCGGCCAGGGTAGTTTATGAAGGGGATGTGAGTTCCCTGATCCTCGCGAGAAAAGAGCCCCTGAAGACATCCCATCCGGCCAAGGCCCCAGTGGCCCGCGCACCGGAGATGGAGCTCCTGGATAGGGTTCTGGAGCATATATCTCCTCTCACCCTCACTGATCCCAAAAGCCCCGAATTTTCCCCGGACAATGCCCGTACCCTCCACGATCTGGCCAGGTACATTCACGAGAAATCCTATGAGGAGATGTTCGGGCTAGGGGAGAAACTCGGGGAGATGAGGCCCGCGAGTTACCTCCTGGATGTCTTTCTACCCATTGACCTCTATATCCTGGACCTGGGCGGAGGGCTGAAGGAGCTTCCAGCAAGCAGAAAGGTCAAGCCCTCTCAAATAGCCTGCATACCCCTTCGAGCCCTCCTCCAGGGAATGCTCCACGAAAGGATCCCGAGATTTGGGCCAAGATTCATGGACCTGGGGGGTTTTCTCTCGGTTATGATGCGCCATGCGACAACGGCTCCAGAGGAGGAAAGGACCTTCCAGGATCCATGCTACGCCCTCATCTCCGATTACTATCTCAACTACACCGCCAGGGTGGGGTACCACTTCAGCGTCCTGGACACTTACTGCAGCCCCACTCCCAATAAGAACTACATCTCTCTCACCTTCCGGGGAGGGGCAGCGGACTACACGAGGAGGGCAAGGAGGGCTTGGGCCATAGCTGGTGTGCTCAAACACCTGGGTTTCTCCGTCACCCTCTTACAGGATTCAGTGAATGCCAGGCTAGGCAAGGCCTCCATGGATGAGACCCGAGAGAAGCTGGAGATGGTGGGCAGGATGCTCCAATTCTTCAGACAAATGGATGCTGCAATGGCCACAGACGACCACGCCCGAATGTTCCAGGAAGCTTTCATAAAGGGAGACTACGACCTGAGCCAGACCCTCGGGTCCAAAAACTAGTCCGTGTCCGCCAATTGGCTTGAAAAAACTCAACTGTCCCTCGGCAACAGGATAGATCTCCTTGGCCCTTTCTCCCTGGTTTCATGTCCTGTGAATTGGGTTGGCTTCTTCCGTCATCTGGCCAGCCTGGAGTTTTCTCCAAGGCCTGTAGCCTTGGGGGGCTTGAGCCCCAAGCCCCTGGACCCTCGCCCCCGTTCGGGCCCCAACTGAAACCAGATTGGAGAGGTCTTCTCTTCCATGGATCGGCCTAGCCGAACACGCGATCGAGGTAGCGAGCACTATTCATCCTCAATAATGGGGGCTTAACTCATTCGTCAGGGTGGTCGTGGAATTTTACCCTTGACTAATCGTTCCTCTTGATGTAAGAGGATCCAAGTGTTGTGCCAGGTCGTGCGGCGTAAATGATTCGCGTTCCTCCGCTGCATCGCTTTGGGAGGAAGGTCCTCTGCCAAAGCGAGGACCTGGGGAGTTGGAGAGGAACGAGAGAAAAAAAGGAGGTTGGTGCTTTGGCAGAGGGTACAGTCAAGTGGTTCAACGAGAAGAAGGGGTATGGGTTCATTCAACAGAAAGATGGTCGGGATCTCTTCGTCCACTTTTCCTCCATCGACATGCCCGGCTTCAAGACCCTGTCCGAGGGCGATAGGGTGACCTTCGAGGTGGAGGAAACTGAGAGGGGTCCTCAGGCCAAGAATGTGAGAAAGATCTGAGACCATTCAACCAATGATGGGCGCCCCAAAAGGGGTGCCCCCTCCATTAGGTTGGCCTGGAAGCAAGCCTCTAAGTTGACTTGGAGCGGGCAGAGAAGCTAGACTCCATATCTGGACTGTCCAGCGCTCGCAGGGGTCCCATGACAATCAAGGCCAACCACCTGACTTTGCTGCGTCTCGTGCTGATCCCGGCGCCCTGCGCACTCCTTCTCGGGGGGCCTGAGGAGAAGTCCCTGGCATTGGCACTCTTC
>JAPWUY010000222.1 GCA_028275295.1 Thermodesulfobacteriota bacterium
TACAAGTCGCTGCTCTTTTTGGGTGCTGCGTCTTTGGATTCCCGTTTGGGGATTCGGGACATGGATCGCATGGGTGGGCTCGCTCGAGGCATGCCATGGACCTCTCTCTTCTTCCTGGTAGGCGCCCTTTCCATCTCGGCTTTGCCCCCTTTCAACGGGTTCGTGAGTGAGTGGCTGACCCTTCAGAGCTTGCTCCGTATTGCCCTGCTGGACTCCACAGCGGTTAAGATAGTCTTTGCACTCTGCGGGGCGGGCCTCGCCCTCACCGCGGGGCTTGCCGTGACATGCTTTGTCAAGGCCTTCGCTATGAGTTTCCTCGGACTGGCCAGATCTGAGGAGGCCCGAGAGGCCAGAGAGGTTCCAGCTTCCATGAGGTGGGCCATGGCCCTACTGGCTGTCTGCTGTCTCGGGTTAGGTGTCCTCCCCACACACGTGATTCCCGTCCTTGACAGGCCGGTGGCCCAGTTGGTGGGAGCGTCAACCGTCAATGCGCTGGTTCCTCCATTTTTCACCGTTGAGAAGGGTGATCCCGAGTGGGATGAGGCCTTTTTATCCGAGTTCCACGACCTGGGAGCGGAGGTAGGCAGAGGCCTCATTCCGGGCAGGGGGCTTGTTGTGCTCCATCGGGGCACGGAGAGAAACCCCGTGGTGTTCGCAATGTCCAGTTCCTATTCTCTGGCCATGCTTGTCTTGCTCCTGGGCAGTGCCTTCCTCTCGGTTTGGTTTTTCACCAGGTCCCGGAAGGTGGTGAGACGACCTGCCTGGGATGGCGGGGTGCGTCGTCTCACTTCAGAAATGACATATACGGCCACTGGATTCTCCAATCCGGTGAGGGTGATTTTCGAGGCTGTGTTCCAGCCCTCCAAGGTCCAAAGTGCAAGGGAGACCGTGGCTGAACATTTCCGCACAGCTATCATGACGGGGCCGGCAGAGGAGACACATCTTCTGGATCGTTCGGTGTACGGTCCAATGATGCGACTGTCCCAAAAAGTAGCTCAAGGGCTGGCTCGAATGCACACTGGGAGCGTGAATGCCTATGCGGCCTACGTCCTTGTGAGCCTCGTAGGCCTACTGGTGGTGTGGCTTCTCATCTAGCTTGGACTGGCCACAGGTGGTGAACAATGCAAGCCAAGAAGTTCATCTAAGGGCTACGTGGCCAATCCTTTCTCACATCGGGCTATCCGGAGTCAAGTTGCGGAGAATGTGCTGGTCCCAGCCCTATCTACTCTTTCCCTGGTCGGTGTCGTCCTGAGAGGGTGCCGAAGACTCCCCTTCGCCGGGGCCGGGGTGTGTTCGCCCGTTGTCCGCAGCGAAGACGCGATTCGAGAACAACGCCAGGCTCTCTCGGCAAGCCGCCAACATCTCCTCTGCCTTGGGACCCAGTGAGGCATGGAGAAGGTCCCGCTTTTTGACCTTCTCGTACCAGGTCTCGAGTTTGGCCAGGTCCTCTTCGTTCTCCTCCAACTCTGCGAAGGTAAAATGGGACGAGGCGGTCTCCTCCTCCAATTCCTGAAGGAACTCCTCGCAACGATGGATGATCTCCGCGTACTCTTCGTCGCGCGCCCGGTTGAAGATGGGTTCGAGGACTCCGGGTGGGCCAAGGTGTTGACACAGAAACACATAGGCCTGGCCACCGCACTCCTCCACGATGTACTGCCGCAAACGCCGAAATTCCTGCTCGTGCGAGCGGGTGGCTGGCAGCACGCAGACAGAGTTCTGAAGGAAAACAGCACCAGTGGCCTTGACCTTACGCCAGATCTGGACTCGGTGCTTGGAAGGCTCTGTGGGGACGCGATAGACCAAAAGCAACCAATCTGTTTTCACTGGGCTTTCCTCACAGAATCCAACACTGTCTCAATCATCCGCGCCAATAGGGTACCACTTCCCGTATCCTAATCCAACCCCAGGACCCGGTGGAGAATCTGATGGCCTTCCAGTACCGAGGCATTCCGCCCCGTATCCGGCGAAAAAATATTTGACAGGCCGTTTGATTCGCTGTATTGTAACAGTGGCAACAAAAGGAAGTAATCATGGTTACGCAAAAAACAGAAAGGGGGTTACCATGGACACGGTATTCCTGGTAGGGATGATCGCATCGGGGCTCTTCTTCGGCTGGACCATTGGCTCTCACTACACCGGAGCGGTCATGGGCACGGCATTCGGCGCCAAGCTCATTTCAGCAAGAAAGGCGACCATATTGATCGCGATCAGCGTGGTGCTGGGGGCCACCCTGGAGAGCCACAACGTTGTCAAGACCGTCGGAACAGGGGTGATCGACGCTTCAGAAATGACGGTCTTTCGAGCCATGGTCATGATGTTGACAGCCGCTTTGGTGACCGCAGCGAACACGTACCTCAGACTCCCGGTTTCCACATCCCAGCTCGCCATCTTCTCGGTGGTGGGCGCAGGCGTGGCCATGAAGGCGCACGTCTTCTGGAGCACTACCATCGTGGCCTTGGCCATCACTTGGGTCGGCACGCCCATCCTGGGGACTATCCTCGGGTTCGTCATCACGAAGCTGATGGACCGTGTGATGGGCCAGAGCTCGGAACGGACCAAGAGGGTTGTGGGATACCTGCTTATCCTGGTGTGCTGCTACGCCGCCTATACCCTTGGCTGCAACAATACCGGCAACGCCGTTGGCGTCTTCTACGGGACAGGAGCGATTCAGTCTAGGATGCTGGCTGGGTTCATCGGCGGCATTGTTATGGCAATAGGTGCCCTGACCTGGGGCCGCCCTCTCCTGGAGAAAGTCGGATTGCACATAGTCTCCCTGGATCTCAACAGCGCAGTGGGCGCCCAGCTGGCCCAGGGTATCACGGCTCACATCGCCGCATCCATGGGGTACCCAACCTCCATGAACCAGGCCATGATAGGAGGCATTGCAGGCGCTGGGCTGGCCAGGGGCATCAAGGCCATCGATCTCAAAGCCATCAAAGAAATAGTGATCTCCTGGTTCCTGACGCCAGTGGTGGGAGGGATCGTTTCATTTGCTCTTTGCTCATTGCTCTCTTGGGGGCTGGGGGTAGAGTAGAACCAGGTTCTTGCCAAAGGCGAAGTTGGCGATTCTTGCAGTTTCTTGTGCAGGACGGGCCCCAGGGCTTGAGCCCTGGCCTGTCCTGGCGGGCTGCGGCTAGCCTTCTGGTCCACCGGGATAGTGCCCTTCAGGAGGGTATCCGGCAATCACAAGATCCGAGCCCTGCCCTGAATGGATCTGTGTGGTTGGGTATTTTTCAAGAGAGAGATGGAACGCGGGGGAGCCCGCGGATAAGGTACATAGGTAGTGAGCTGTCAGTGTTCCGACAAGGCAGGAAATAATGGCGACTCAAAGGGAGAGTTTGAAATTCATGGGGAACTTTCCTCGAGACCCGTTTTTTAGCCCCAGGCCGATAGGACACTGTGTGGGTAAGAGCCAAGAGATGTGCTATCAGTTCAATAGCACATCAGAGAAGAGCTATGAGACCATGCCTCCATTATTGGTTCGAGATCTGAATCCCGACACGGTCGAGCACCTGAAGCTCCACGCCAGGCGCCCCGGTCGCTCCCTGAAGGGGAGGTCAAGGCGACCCTGGAGGCAGCGGCCACCTTACTCCATCTAATGGTCGCACCCTCTACGACACTCGCGGAGGCGCCGGCTCCCCACGCCCGCTAGAGAACGCTTAGGTTTGACCGAGACAAAGCCCCATTAGGCCACGGGCCACCCGCCTATGCACTCTGCGTAATGAGATGCCTCGGCCCACGTGAGGCCTCACAACCCGGACGCGGAGACCGCGTCCCTCCGAGAAAACCACCCTTCGCGTCATTTCCGGGCTTTCCCCGCTAGGCCATCCCAGCTCGGATAGCCCACCCCGCGGAGGGGCGGGCTCTGCAGGCCCGCGAGCAAAGCCTGGGCAGAACCGAAAGATGTGGTCGTAGGACCACGGCGACCCGCCTACCCATCTCGTGCAATCAAGCGCCTCGGTACGTGTACGGCCCTGCAATACGGACGCGCAGAGCGCATCCCTCCGCAAAATTCTCTCTTCGCATGGCCACCGGACCTCACCCCGCCAGGCGATTCGTGCTGGGCTTGCCCCCCGCGGAGGGGCGGGCTCTGCACGTCCGGATAGGAAGGCATGGGCTTGACCGAGGCATGTGCCCTCTTGGCCACCGGCTCATCGTCAGCCCATCGGCTGCAAATGGAATGCCTCGGCATTAGTGGGGCCTCGCAACGCGGGCGCACAGAGTGCGCCCCTCCGAGAAAACCGCATTTCGCGTCATCTGGGGGCCCTGCCCGCTAGGCGACCGGTCTTGAGTTTGGGCCCCCCGCGGAGGGGCGGGCTCTGCACGCCCGAAAGGAAATGCATGGGTGGGCCCAAACATGTCCCCCTTGGGCCACTGGCTTTTCGCCTGAGGAACCGGTGGGAAGGAGACGCCTTGGCACGGGAAAGGTCCTCTCACGGGAATGCGCAGATCAGGGAAGTCTTGGGCTTCTTGACATCTGGCTCGAGGCCACATAGGCTTGAGCTTAAAAGGAAGGGGAGGTGCCTCATGAGTTCGAAACTGGTTGAATTTTTCAACAAACAGCCGAGGCTCGGGGCCCTGGCCACAGCGGACAGATCAGGAAGGGTCAATGTGGCCTATTTCAACTCCCT
>JAPWUY010000223.1 GCA_028275295.1 Thermodesulfobacteriota bacterium
AATCTCTCTCTCCAGTTCCGTTTCGTGGGTCATCCACATAAGTGACAAACCACCTCACGTATCCCATCAGGTCGTCGGATGTGTCCAAAGGAGTGCCCATTGTGTCAAGGGTACAAGGATTTACGGGTGGAAGGTGGAGCTTGCCTGGGCTTTCCGCCCCCTCTAGCTCCGGGGAGTCCATGGGCAAGGTCCTGAGCCACTGGATTCTCCCCGAGGCCTCCCTTATCGCAGCAAGGCGCCACTGGTCATCCTCCACTGAGACCTCCCCTGAAACGAAGAGATATCCTGTGCCGATCACTGCTATAGCTAGGAGGGTCGCAGCGACCAGAACCTCCAGAAGGCTGAATCCGCTTTCCTTCTGGGCCCGGATCACCAAAGCTTTTCCTCCCATTTTCCCCTCGGCTCTTCGCTCTTCCTGTACGTGTACTTGACGTAACCGCTTGAGGAAAAGCCCTCCTTGACGCCGTTTCCATTTACCCAGGCCCAGACGGTGAAGGCGTCCTTTCCCGAAACTTCCGAAACCTCGAAATCGAACAAGGATGACTCCTTGACATCGACTCTCAGCTTGTTCATGAACTCCGCTGCATCCCCCTTTCTGACTGGGAGGAAGACCCCATTTCTCTCGGCGTAGGCCTTCTCAGCTGCCACAATGGCCCCTATCACAGCCTTGGCCTCCGAAGCCTTGGTCTGGAGAATATACCTGTTGTAAATGGGAAGTGCTATTGCGGCCAAGACCCCCACGAGAACAATGACGACCATCATCTCCGTGAGGGTGAAGGCTTGGGGAGAAGAGCTCTTGGCTTCACCAGTCCTGTACAACACCCCTCACATCACCCCGCATCACTGGGTGCCAGGGATCATATCCGCTGTTATGCATGTGCCGTCGCTGCTCCATTTGCCAACTGGAGTTGTACTTGGATCGTAGGTGTACTTTATCCAGCAGTTTGCGGGATCGCTCCTATACTCCGTTGTTGCCGTAGCTGTGACCTCGAATTTGGTATTGGGAGGACCTCCCGATGCCTCGACCGAGTAAGTGAAGTACTTGGTATCCGAAAGATCCAACCCCTTGGCTTTGAAGTCGTCCTTGCTCGCCGCACTGTAAAACCCCTGGGACGGCAACCTCTGCATCTCCAGCTTCTCCGAGGTTATGATAGCTCCGATTATGCTCGTAGCCTCTGTGATCTTGGATTTTTCAACATATCCCGTGTAAAGAGGCACAGCTACGGCAGCTAAGATCCCGACTATTATTATCACGACCATCATCTCCACGAGGGTAAACCCCTCCTCACCTCGATATCTCTCCATCTCCTTTGTCCTCATCTCGGGGATACCTCCTGTCTTTTCGAGTGGGCTCGACCTCTGAGGGGTTTTCTTGCCAGAAGCGTGCCATTTTTGTCGATTCCTTCGCCCCCTCAGCAGAAGGGAATCTTTCTGGATAAATCCGGACTCCCTTTGCATGGGTTGATCCTCCGCCTCTCCCTTCTCCCTTCTTTTCCTCAGGGGATGTCCAATATTTTTTACGCTCGATGTAAAAGGGTTTTTACATCTCATCCCACCCCTCGAGCCCGTATTTGAGGATCTTGTTGTGGAGGGTCTGTCTCGTGACATTGAGGAGCCGTGCGGCCTCTTGTCTTCTCCCTCCTGCTCTGCTCAAGGCCTCCATTATGAGTTTCTTCTCCAGCTCTTCGAGCCTGGAGCTGAGATCCAGAGTCTCCTCTTGAGCTCCTTTGTGGATGCGCCCCTGGGGTCCTTCCGCGGGTCTTATGTGCTCCGGGAGGAGTTCCGGTGTTATGAGCTTTCCCTTGCACATGACTACAGCCCTCTGGATCGCATTTTCGAGCTCCCTCACGTTTCCTGGCCACTGGTATTGTAAGAGGATTTCCATTGTATCCTCTGACACCTTTATCCCCTTCTTCCCGAAGGCCTTTCCGAATTTTTCCAGAAAATGTTCCACGAGAAATGGGACATCCTCGGGCCTCTCCCTCAGAGGGGGTAGCCTCAGGTTCACGACATTGAGCCTGTAATAGAGATCTTCCCGGAACCTTCCCTCCCGGACCCTCTCCATCAAGTCGCAATTGGTTGATGCCATGACCCTCACATCTACTGGAATCGATCCACTTCCCCCAAGCCTTTCCACTGTGTGCTCCTGGAGGAATCTGAGGAGCTTGGCCTGGACAGCCAGCCCCATGTCCCCTATCTCATCGAGGAGCACACTTCCCCCGTTGGCCCTCTCGAGCTTCCCAAGTTTCCTTTCCACAGCCCCTGTGAAAGCTCCCTTCTCGTGACCGAAGAGCTCGCTTTCGAGCAGGCTGTCTGGAATGGCCACACAGTTTATCTTCACAAAGGGCTTGTCCTTACGAGGCCCAAGATAGTGGAGAGCCTCAGCTGCCAGCTCTTTCCCAGTGCCACTCTCCCCGGTTATCAACACAGTGACGGGGACATCCAGAAGCATCTCCATCTGGTCATAGAGGGCCCTCATGGCCTTGGACTTTCCTATGAGACCTCCGAAGCGGGCCCTCGACTCCCTCTGGGCTTTCAGGGCAATGTTCTCCTCTTCCAGGGCCTTCACCCAGGCTGCTCTTTTCACCACTATGCGGACCTCGTCCTTGTCCAAGGGCTTTGGAAAGTAATCGAAGGCCCCAATCCTTATGGCCTCGACGCCTATCTCCTTGGAGTCGAAGGCGGTTATCACTATGAACTGGGCCTTGGAGCCTATCTCCTTGGCCCTCTTGAGGACCTCCAGGCCGTCTAGCCCTGGCATCCTCACATCCAGAAGGACAACATCTGGCTCCTCTTTCTTTATGAGCTCGAAACACTCCAAACCGTCAAAGGCTTGAAGCACCTTGTGTCCCTCGGACCGAAGAAGCTCCGTGAGGAAAAATGACATGGAGCGATCATCGTCCGCAACGAGCACTTTGGCCCCCTCCGTATCCCTTGCTTCCATGTTCATCCTCTCTCTAGCTTCCCCTCTACTCCAAATGATCTCGCCTTGGGAAATCCCAATCCTTCCTCAACCAAGCTGGCCCGATGAGTTCTCACCGAGCCCCAAATACCTCTCACTGTGACCTTCTCTCCACGAAGCGCCCCAGCGACCATCGAGAATCCTCTTGCCATCCAAGCTCCATGAAACCATCGCGGGGGCCTCTACGCTTTCTCCTTCCAAAGAGAATCGGTCTTGGCTTCATCTCTCAAAGGGAAGACCATCCTCACAACCAACCTCCCATTGGAAGGACCCTGAATATCCAGATAGCCATCGTGGTGTTGCATTATCTGCTGGGTGATGAGAACTCCCAAGCCGCTTCCTCCAACTTTCACTTCCCTTTCGACTCCCGCATCTTGGTTTGGGGACTGGGCCTCGGCTATCCCAAGGGTATTTTCCACCTCGACAGTCCACCCAGAGGGTATTCGCCCGAGACTGCACCTCACAACACCCCCTCTGACCGTTGCCTCTATGGCATTCTTGATGACATTGATGAAGGCTTGACGCAATCTATGGGGATCTCCCACTATGTTCGCATCTTCCCGAGTCGGGGGACTTTCCAAAACCACCCCTCTTCTCGAAGCTTCTCCTGACATGAGGAGGGCCACATCCTGGAGAAGTTTTCCCAAGTTCACTGGCTCTTTCCTCCACGGAGATGTGGGAGAGAGGTCGAGGAGCCTCTTCATTATCTCGTCCAGGCGGCGGGTCTCCTCCAGAACTGTCTCCAAATATGCCTTTTTTTTGTGGTCATCGGGAAAGTCCTCTAGGAGGAGTTGGACCAGCCCCTGAATTGATCCCAAGGGATTCTTTATCTCGTGAGCCAATCCTCTGGCCAAGGCTCCCAGACTGGATAGCTTCTCAGCCCTCTCGAACTCGTTCCTTATCCTCCTCCACTCCACCTCGTCGAAGGCGCCGATCATGAGGCCTTTGAGAACCCCATGAGCGGTTTTCATTTGGAAGAAGCCTATCCTAACGGTCATCCAGTCCCCTTTTCTGTTCATCACGACTGCCAAGGGGAGATTTTCGGATCTCGAGACCTCGCCGTGTTCGTCCTTGAGCCACTTGTAGAGGCCATGGTTTTCCCTTGTCTTGGGAAAAAGGGTTTCGATGGGTTTTCCCTTGAGTTCCTCTTCCTTGTATCCCAGGAGCACCTCTGCAGCTGCATTCACGGAATCAATGGATTTGTTCTGGTCCAAGAGAATGATGGCGTCGGTCACGGTCTTCTGGAACAAATTGCCCACTGCCTCTGCCAGGTCCTTTATGGCGCTGTCGAGAGGGATGAACTCCCAGCTCGGCTCCCTGCTTGGTGGGCTCTCCACTATTCCCGAAGAGAGCTTCCTCAACTGATCCGATAGAGCTCGAATTTCTCTCCTTATGGTGATGGTGAGTGCCATTCCGGACAGAAATGCCACAAATGCCACACCCAAAACCTCGCTTCTCATGGCCAGGAGCGCCATTTTTATCTGAAAAGGCGAAACCGGCTTCGGCGAATTGGCCAGGTCCCTCAGGTTTCTCTCCACCACGAAATAGCCCACAACCAAAATGAGAAGCGTGGTGAAAACTTGGATGGCTATGGCCAGTCGAACCCCTGCAATGCTTCTCAGGGAACGAGGCATGATCGTCCTTGAC
>JAPWUY010000224.1 GCA_028275295.1 Thermodesulfobacteriota bacterium
GACCACCAGGAGGGGTGCACAGGAAACGAGCACGATGACTATGAAGATATTCCTTCTCAGGGAAGCGTAAAAGGTACCCGAAGGACCCTCTCCCCCATCCTTCTTGAAGACAGCCATGGACTCCCCTCGACCATGCTACTCCTCAGTGAGATGGCTGAGACCGAGAATATCACGTGGGACGTCTTTTGGGAACGGTCGCCCACAAGGCTCCCGAATATTCTATCCTGGGCATCATGTGGCCCTCCTTCTGAGCTTCCCCCTGTAAAACTTCCTCGGGGAACCATGGAGCAGCGACTCCTTTTCTGAGCGTCTTTTCCTGGGGAAGGGGGTCTCGGTGGGAGACTTTTCCTTCTCCTTCCCACAAAAAGCTTGACGATGAAGAGTGTTGGGGCTATACAGTTCATGTCAACGGATTTGAACGGAGTTTTTCCGCCTTTTTGGTTCTATCTGGAGAAAAGGGGCACAGATCATGGATCCTTGCGGAGAGCCGCGCTTCCAAATACAGGAGCAGGTTTATGTTGAGCCCACGGCAAGTTCTCCAGGGTTTCACACCATTGTTTTGGGGTTCAAGGTTTCCCACTGCCTGATCTTGGAGCATCCCTTCGAAGGTATGGGGGCCCATAGGCTCAAGGCCGGGGATGTGCTCTGGATTCGCTGTTTCAAAGAGAAGGTAGTGCGTTTTCGGGCCCGAGTCCTCAGGGTCCTGAGGGAACCATTGCCCATGCTCATAGTGGAGTACCCCAAGACCGTGGAGGAGATAGACCTTCGCGAGAGCGAGAGGAAGAAAGTCTTCCTCAGGGGAGCATTTTTGGATCTGAAGGAGAGGAGATCGGATCGGGCCTGGGAGGGATACATACTCGATATAAGCGAGACAGGATGCCTCATGTGGGGAGAATTCGTGCACCTTGTGGATAGGGATGTCCTCTTGAGCTTCAGGATCCCCTGGACAGGGGAACTCATAAAGGCGAAGGCCAAGGTCGTGAGGTGCGAGGTCACGGACAAGGGAGTGAGATCGGGTCTCAAATTCCTGGAGATGGACGAATCCACCAAGGAGAAGATCAAGGCCTTCATGAAGGTCTTGGATGAAAGGACGGACGTTGCCAAGCTCATCTCGGAGTCCAGAACATGAACGGTCAAAGAGAGCAAAGCCCCCGCAATAGACAGAGGAGGCAGGCTCAGCCTAGGAGGAGCTCGGACAGGCTCCTCATGGAGACCATCAAGGTTCACAGGACCCTCTTGGACTTACTCCAAGGGAAAAGTGGCAACATAATGGGAGCCTTGCGCCGGTTGGCAGAGCTTGGCCTGGATCTTGGAAGGCGAGAGGAGGACAAGCAGATAGGGGAAGCCCTGACAAGGGGTCTAGGAGAAATAGCCCAGAGACTGCTCGAGCTCGGCGTCATAGAGCAGCTTCCCAGAAAAGTTCGCATAACCAAGGTGCTGGGGAAGAACGATTCCAAGTTCCCAGTGGGAACTCAAAGGATAGGTTGGGAGATGGAGCTGCCCAAGATAGGGCAATCCTATTGCCTTTACATGGACAACGGGAAGGTTTTTCGCACAGGGGAAGTCGCGGACCTGAGTCCCACCCATTTCAGGACGACAAATTCGGTCTACGAGCTGGAGGTGCTCGAGGAGAGCGTTGCGGGGGCTCTGTCTCCTGGTGGCTCCTCCAAGGAGGAGGCCAGGCCCAGGATTCCCAGATCCTGAGTGACGCTCTTTTGCGATTCCCCTTCCGGGTGCCCCATGCGTGGCGAGGTATCCCATCGCGTTCCTAGAAAGGGTGGAGGGCCGGTTGCTCCAACGAGGTCGGAGGGGAAAGGGCTACTCGGGATTGGGGCTTGGCCTCGGGGCTCTTAATTCTCCATGGGGATTAAGGGGTTGAGGGCATTTGGGGGCCTGGGGATGAGAGACGATGGCCCTGTCCGAGGACAAAGGCTGCCTTTGGGTTTTTTATGGAATTGGAGCCCAGATTCCTGAGAGAGAAGATCCTCTCCGAACTCCATTGCCCCAAAGACCAATTCGGGGCCATCTCTCCTAGGGACACGGCCTCTGTTCTTTTCCTTTTGGAGGGGCAGAATGGGACTTCTCGAATCCTCCTTAACAAGAGGTCTCCTCTAGTGCGTCAGCCTGGGGATCTGTGCTGTCCTGGAGGAAGAGTGGCCCCATGGATTGACAAGCTGGGAGCAGTCCTTCTCCTTTTTCCTGGCTCCCCCCTCAGGAAAAGCGAAGGTTGGAGAAAGTGTACCAAGGAGCTTCCACCTTCAACCAAGGCTTTGATGAGGCTTTTTCTGGCTGCTTGCCTGAGGGAGAGCTTCGAGGAGATGGGCCTTCTGCCCTGGAAGGTGGAGTTCCTGGGAGTGCTCGAGCCCCATAGGCTTCGCCTCTTCGAGAGGAGGATCCTCCCCATGGTCGGGTGGCTCCAAGGCCAGTCGAGGTTCAGGCTCAACTGGGAGGTGGAAAAGATAGTCAGGATTTCCCTGGAGGAACTGGTTGAGCCCTCAAATTATGCCCTATACAGGATAAGGAACCACCCTGTGCCGGGGTCGGTCTTCCCTTGTTTCGTCCACCGGGAAAAAGGCTCTCAGGAGATCCTCTGGGGTGCGACCTACAACATCGTGCAGAGCTTCCTGAGAAGTGTGCTGGGGTTCGTGGCACCCCCAGAGGCCGAAAGGGAGCTCGTAGAAGGGGAGCTCGCCTCCAATTATCTGACAGGCTCTAGAGGTTGAAGAGAGGCCTCTGGTAAGAATTTTCAATCCCAACTGCGATTCCAAGTTGGCGGCTCCAAAGGAAATTGGTCCGCATTCTTCTGATGCGAGAAGAAAGGGCAGCCCCTGGCGAGTTCTTCTGTGCTGAAGATTGGAAGGCTAGCCTCTAAAGACGAGCAAGGCCCGGGAAGTATACGAGGAGAGGAAGTTACGGGCAACTTGACTTTTTCGAGTTTGCCGTGGAAAGTGATGTATGACCCTCGGGCTTTCGAGATGGAATAGAAGAGGCTTTCTGGGTGCCCTTTTGGGGGCCGCGGCTTCAGTGTACTGGGGCCCAAGGCTTGGGGCGAGCTACCAAGGAGGCCAACTCAAAGAGGAAAAGGAGGGCAGCGCCATGTACGAAGCCAAGGATTACTCGAGTCTATTGGGAATGCCTGGATTCAGCGATACCCTTCTCAAGAACCACTTCACCCTGTATCAGGGCTACGTGACCAATACCAACAAACTCCTTGAGCTCCTGAGTGAGCTTGCCAAAGCGGGGAAAGGAAGCTCCCCTGAGTTTGCGGAGCTCAAGAGAAGATTCGGATGGGAATTCAACGGGATGAGGCTTCACGAGTATTACTTCGAAAACTTAGGTGGCAGCGGACAGCTCAACCCATCGTCTCCATTGACTCAGAAGTTGGTCAAGGAGTTTGGGTCGGTCCAGAACTGGGAAGTGGATTTCAAGGCTGTTGGGGCCATGCGAGGAATAGGTTGGGTGATTCTGTATCAGGACGATTTGACAGGCAGGCTTTTCAATGCCTGGATAAACGAGCACGATGTGGGTCATCTCTCTGGCTGTAGGCCCCTTCTCATAATGGATGTGTTCGAGCACGCCTTCATGATCGACTACGGCCTCAAGAGGGCCGACTACATCCAGGCCTTTTTCAAGAACATAAAATGGGAGGCCGTGGAAAAGCGCCTTTAGGGAAAAGGACCCCCAAGTCTTTGGCTGAAAAGGGGGCAACGAACCACCGCAGTTGAATGCTGAGCGGACTGTAGCCTTTGGCCCGGATTCCCAAAGGAAGGGCTAGAGTCCCCGAGAATCATGTTTCCACGGACGCATCGGGCTGACAGCGGGGATCAAAAGGGGAGGGCCATGAGAAGGATCATTCCTATCATGAGAGGTCTCGCACTTATCCTGTCCGGGACCGCCCTGGGGCAAGGTGGACTTCCCACGGATGTCTTTGAGACCGCCTCTGGGGAGCTCAGGATAACATTCGTGGGACATGGGTCCCTTTTCTTCACATTTCAGGGAAAGGTGATCCATGTGGATCCCGTAAGCCAGTACGGGGACTACACGGCCATGCCCAAGGCCGATCTCATCTTGATCACCCACGAGCACAGGGATCACTTGGATGAGAAGGCCATCGGGAGCATATCCAAAAAGGAGACTGTAATTGTGGGCAGTAGCGCCGTGGCAGAGGTTTTCCGAGGGGCGATATCCATGGCCAATGGGGATGGGAAGGAGTTTCTGGGTTTGAAGGTGGAGGCGGTCCCAGCCTACAATCTGGTTCACATGAGAAGCCCTGGGGTCCCTTACCATCCCAAGGGGAGAGGAAATGGCTATGTCATGACCTTCGGGGACAAAAGGGTCTACGTTGCCGGGGATACAGAAAACATCCCCCAGATGAAAGCCCTGAGAGACATTGATATAGCCTTTTTGCCCATGAATCTCCCCTACACAATGACTCCCGAGATGGTTGCCGATGCAGCTCGGGCCTTCAGGCCGAAGATCTTGTATCCGTATCATTACGGGGATACGGATCCCCAGAGGCTAGTGGAGCTCCTCAAGGATGTTCAGGAAATCGAAGTGAGGGTGAGGCCCATGAGGTAGCATATGGGC
>JAPWUY010000225.1 GCA_028275295.1 Thermodesulfobacteriota bacterium
CCACATATATGCCCCTCTGCGAAGCAACTTGGGACAATGACCCGATTATCTCCGAGGAGGGATTGCCAGGATAGGCGGCACACACCTTGACCCCTGCTTCCAAGGCTCCCCTCGCAATGGCCTCATTACCCATGAGGAGGACCTTCTTCCCCGGGGCATCCAAGGCAATGATGCTCATCTCGCCACCTCCTCGCTTCCCGCCTCGAGCAAATGGGCCCATCTGGGGATCGGATCCAGGTATAAGGATCCGCCCTCTTTCCTCTCCTTCAAAGCCAAGATGGCCCTTCTTTTCTTGAGAAGAGATGCCTCCTTCAGGTGAGCCAATTCCTCCATCCTCATCTCCTCCACCTCCAGAAGCCCTCTCTCCACTGCCCTCCCCAGGATCTCTTCTCCGAGCTGGGTTCTCACAATGAGGGTGTTCCACCCACTCCTTCCCTCTAGTGTTCCTATGGAGATATCCGCGAGCTCCGAGGTCATGTCCCAGCAGATGGCACAGGTGGGTCTTATGAAGGGCCTTATATGGTCGAGGGGCAGGGCCTGGATCCCTTGCTGGGTTTTCACGAGGAGCAACCGCTCGGGAGGGGGGGTGATATCCATCCCCAGGATGGACTCGGCCTTGAACCTCTCTCGGAGAAAGCGAGAGAAGGGCCCGTAGTTCAATGCCCAAGTGCAGAAAAGCCCCACTGTGAGGACCACCTTGGGCCGCGCAGTGGGATTCGGAAGCTTGGATCCTTTCATCTTGGCGAGGGCCAGGATCTGACATGGAATTCCAACAACCGCGAGCTTCTCATCGCCATTCCATCTCTCCCTGTTGAGGGCAGCCAAGGTTGGGCTCGCCACATAGCTCGACCCAGCACACTCCCAGACCCTGGCGGGATCCCTCACAACCACACCTTCTGGTAGGAGCTCATCCCCTTTTCTCGTGAGAAGGGCTCCGTCCACAACTCCCTCCTCGAGCGCAAGGGCCACGATAGCGGAGGTGGACCCGGCTGTCTGAGCCTTTCCTCTCATCTCCGGATCCTTTGCTCTCGTAGCTAGGACCCTCCTCACAACTCCCATCTCTGGATCCGGTTCCCTTATCCCGAAAATGGCCTCCTGTAGGTCATCCAATTGGACCCTTGTCCTCGGGCAGTACTCGTAGCACCTCCCCTCGGGAAGGTCGCAATCGTGCAATTTGACTATCCTCCCCTTCCAGGGCACAAGATAGGGACACATCTGGGCGCATGCGCCACACATGGTGCAAAGGTCCCTCTCGAAAACAAGGGTCTCCAAGGCTTTGAGCCCTCTATTCCCTTCCATCTCTTTCCCCTCGAATTTCTTTCCCCGCCTCTTCCACAAGACCTCGGCCCTGAAGGGGAAAGAGAATCTCCCCCTTCCCGGACCGTCCATCTTCTGCCAAGGATTCTGAGGGTTTCTCAGGGAATCCCTTGGTGACGTATCACTCCCACCCGTAGACGTATTTGTCCTTGGGGTTTCTGATCACGAAGACCGGACAAGGAGCATGCCTTATGACCTTTTCCGCCACACTTCCCAGAAGCACATGGGAGAGACCAGTTCTCCCGTGGGTCGCTATGACCACCACATCCACTCCCAGCTCCTTGGCCTTCTCCACGATCACGTAACTGGGATGGCCTATCTCCAGGATGAATTCCACTGGGATCCTGTCCTTCACAGCCTTGGGGATCACGTTTTCGAGATCCTCCTTGGCCTGGGCTATCATCCTCTGCTGGAACTGCTCGAAGTCCACTATGTATCCCCTCAGGGATGGGTGGACCGGCTCCATTACGTGGAGCACGTAGAGCTTGGTCTTGTACTCCTCAGCCAAAGATGCCCCGAATTTGGCAGCGAGGATCGACTCCTTGGAGAAATCCACGGGGACCATCACACCTTGAATCGATATCATCTGGCACCTCCCTCTCTCAGTAAACTCCATCCGGGAAAGTATTCACCCCGGCATGGACTCCGACTTCCTTTATCATCGTTGGCCTGAGCCATTTCCTACCGAGGATACCATCGTGTATTGCCCAGCTCCTTCCCCTCACTGTCTGCTCCATACCGGGCCTCCTGAAGGGAGTCGACCCATCGAGCTTGTGGTAAAGCACTCCATGGGGAGGTCTGAATTCGGCATCTATCCACCTCATCTCGTCCTCCCAGGTGTGGAACTGGTAACCGAAACCATGTCTCTCGTACACTATGGCGTTGTGATAGGCGAGGGCCTCGCACCATATCCATCTCTTCCCGATGGCCCTCAGGAACTCCTCTATGCCCTTGAGGGCAGAGCCGGTCCAACGAAGGCCCCTTCTCACCTGGCCAGGGGCAAGGCCCGCGTGCATTGCACGGATCTCTTCCGGTATGTTCCTCCTTTCGGATACCAGATCAGCTGGTATCCTGCCGTATTGATCCACGTCCACTTCGTACCTCTCGGAGGTGGGATCGTTTATGTTCAGTCCCAGGACCTCCACCCCATCCTCGCCGTACTCTTGCATGAATATGGAATAGATGGGATCGACGGGGTCGGATGGATTGGTGATCCTGACATTGAGTATCCGACCTTGGTCCCTGTAAAGAACTCGTAGCCTGAGCCTCCCCTCCTGGTCCTCGAATGTCTCCTCATCGATGCCGAACTGCCCGAAGCACTCCTTGGGGATGAGGAGCCTGAAAAGGGAGAGCCACTCCGACTCCGGTAATTTCTCGATCTCTGGAATCCACATTCACCCAACTCGGCCATGCCTCACCGTCTTGGGCTTCAACCTACCAGAGGAGGGTCTAAGGTGTCAACGGAGAAGCCTGGAGAGGAATTTTTCCCTTTGTCTTGCCAAGACCAAATTCCAGGCTATGTCCGAAAGCCTCTGATACGTTCTGATACCCTCCTGGTTCAGATCCCAAACTGCCTGGCTCTCCCAGGGACTGAGACAGCAGCCAATCACAACGGGCTTTTGGATCTCCTTTTCCAGGGCCTGAATCTCCCTCATGAGCCTCACCTCGAGGGAGAGGAATATACCCCTTGCCCTGTCCGAGGCCTGATCCTTGGCCATTCCAGGCCTCCCTAGCCCGTGAAAGATGAGAGCATCCACCTCCTCGGATTCCAGGATCTCCCTGGCCATCTGGACCACGTTCTCGAGGGAGAGGTGGTACGAGATCCCAGCTGCGCCAATGTCCACGGGATTCTTGGTGGAGGCCCTCCTGGGCATTCCCAGCTCCCTAAGCCGGCCCTGGAGCTTGGGACTCAGCTCGGGCACCGTCAGGCCCTTTCCCTCCAGTTCGTCCACCAAGCTCACCCCCCAAGATCCGCCCATGGTCATTATCGCCACCCTGTCTCCCTTCATTGGCGGCCTTTCCACGAGAAAGTGGCCCAAAGGGATTAGGAGCTCCATTGCCGGGCACAGGATGATGCCTGCCTGTGCGAGAGCGCCCCTGTATATCTCCGGCCTTCCCGCGAGAGCCCCTGTGTGACTCAAGGCCGCCCTCGCCCCTGCGGATGTAGTCCCTGCCTTGAAGACAATTATGGGTTTCCTCTCGCTGACCCTCCTCGCAACGTCCAGGAACCTCCTCGGGTCCCTGATGGTCTCCAGGTACATGAGTATTCCCTGAACTTCCTCCTCCTCGCCCAAAAGCTCCAGGAAATCCGTGACACCGAGGTCGCACTCATTTCCCGTGTGGACGAACCATCCGACTCCCATCTTCCTGCTCCCCCCTGCCGCGAGCAGGTCGTAAAATGCATAACCGCCCTGACATATGGCAGCTAGGTTTGTGGGAACCAGATAATGGGCAGGGGATCCAGAGGCATTGAAGGAGGCGTGGAGATTGAAGGTGCCGCTCACATTGGGCCCCAAGAGCCTGATCCCGTGAACCCTTGCCAGCCTCGCTAGATTCTCCTCCCTGACCTTTCCCTCCTCATCCGCCTCTCCAAAGCCAGCACTTATTATGACCATACCCTTGACGCCAACCGAAGCGCACCCCTCCAGGGTCTCCTCCAGCGCCTCCTGGGGCACTGCCACCACAGCCAGTTCCACTCTCGATGGGATGTCCTGGAGGCTCTTATAGCACTCGAGCCCGTAGACCGTCCCACCATTTCGGTTCACAGGATATATGGGGCCAGGGAACTTCCACCTCATCAAGCCCTCCATCACGAAGGAGCCCCAGGTGCCTGGTGTGTCAGATGCCCCCACAACAGCCACACTCCTGGGCCACAGGAAAACTCTCGCCTCTTCCTTGCTCACCCCTTGAGATCCTCCTTTCCATTGGGCCAGATGGCCACTTTGATGGCCTTTCCTTCCTCCATAAGCCTGAAGGCCTGCCCCAGGTCTTCCAATGGGAGTTCATGGGTCACTAGATCCCTAGCCTTGATCACCCCGGAACCCAGAAGTCTAAGGGCCATTGCAACGAAATGAGGAGTGTGGTGGAACACGCTTATGACTGACTTCTCCTCGTAATGGAGGAGGTGTGCATCCACTTTTGCCACTGCCCCCTTGGCACATCCCCCGAAGAGATTGACGAGTCCCCCTTTTTTCACGAGATGGAGGGCTGCCTCCCACACCTGCGGCATCCCCACGGCCTCTATGACCACGTCAGGGCC
>JAPWUY010000226.1 GCA_028275295.1 Thermodesulfobacteriota bacterium
CCTGGAAAAGATATGAGGCGTCGTGGGGCCCTGGGGATGCCTCTGGATGATACTGGACGGAGAAAATGGGGAGCCCCCTGTGGCGCATCCCTTCCAAAGTCTTGTCATTGAGATTGATGTGAGTGAGCTCCACCTCGTGGGGATCCAGGCTCTCCATGTCCACACAGAAGCCATGGTTTTGGGCAGTTATGTCAACCTTTCCCGTCCTCAGATCCTTGACTGGCTGGTTGCCTCCCCTGTGGCCGAACTTCAGCTTGAAGGTTCTGCCTCCCATGGCGAGCCCCAATATTTGGTGACCCAGGCAAATGCCGAAGATGGGCCTCTTGCCAAGGAGTTCCCTCACCGTCTCCACGAGATACGGAACCCCCTCCGGGTCTCCAGGACCGTTGGAGAGAAATATCCCCTCTGGCTCGAGCTCGAGGATCTCTCTGGCTGTCGTGTTTGCGGGAACGACCGTGACCCGGCATCCAGCTGCAGCCAAGAGGCGGAGGATATTGTATTTCACTCCCCCGTCTATGGCCACGACCCTGTAACGAGTGTCGGATCCGGATTCCGAAATCTCGAGTCTCTCCTCGCGACCGCCCAGCCTGAGACTCAAATGGTCCCACTCGAAGGGTTCCTTGCAGGTGACCTCCTTGACCAAATCCCTCCCCACAAGTCCGGGGGATTTGCGGGCCTTCTCCACCAAGCTATCGGGATCCAGATCCTCGGTGGAAAGCACCGCCCTCATGGCACCTGCCTGCCTTATGTGCTTGGTCAGGGCCCTTGTGTCCACACCTTCTATGGCCACTATCCCGTGCTCCTTGAGGTAATCTCCCAGGGAGCCAGTTGCACGCCAGTTGCTGTACACAGGAGAATATTCCCTTACCACGAACCCCTCTACATGGGGCCTCCAAGACTCAACATCTTGGGGGTTGACCCCGTAGTTCCCTATCATGGGATAGGTCATGGTCACAATCTGACCCTTGTACGAGGGATCGGTGAGTATCTCCTGGTAGCCACACATGGAGGTGTTGAACACTATCTCACCGTAAGCCTCTCCCTCTGCCCCGAAAGAGTAACCCCTGAAGAAGGTCCCGTCTTCCAAGGCAAGAAGGGCTCTTTTTCTCCTCATCTCGTCAACCTTCCTCCCTTTCCGGGTGCCACCCGCGCCCGAGCCCTCGCTACCGAGAGGGCTCCGGATGTCGGAGAAATCCATCTTTCCCCACACTCAAAGACCAGTTGGAGAGACCCCCTTGGGCCGAGACGCGAGAGTTCGTTTCCCAAGGGTCAATCCTCGAGGAACGCTACTTTTCCTCCAGGTGCACAATGGGCAGTGGCCCCTTCTCCTCCCCGTTTGCTCTCCCCAAGAGGATCTCCCTCGGGATCAGGAGGAACCTCATGGTGCTCTCGGCCCACCTCCCTTTCCCATGAGTCTCCAGGAAAGCGAGCCTTTGGATCAGCTGGTCTTTGACCTCATCGTTGAAATACGCCTCGAGCGCCCTCGCCCTGGGAATCCTAGCCCTCATTTGGGCTTCCTCGGTGATCCGGGTCGCCTCGGACAAGAGGTTCCTCATCTCCTCGCAAAATGTGACCCAGGACCTGACCTCCCTCAAAGCAGCCCTCATTTTCCCTGTGGGCCCAGAGCCCAGCGGTGAAAAAAGGGGGATCCTCACCTCCAGGAGGGGAACCGGTCCCATCTGGCCCTTTTGCCCGCCCACCTCCAGTGCCTTCTCCACCAGATATTCCACAGCCAGCCTGTTCATGGTTAGAAGGACTTCACTCTCCCTGTAACCCGAGGCACCTAGAAGCTCGGCCCAGGCCAAGAGCCTCTGGGGAATCAGGAAATCGTCCTCTTCGGGCGATGGAAGGGGCTGTGACGAGAAGCCCGTCTCCTCAGGGGCCTCCAAGCCCATTTCCCTCATGAGATCCTTTTCCCGCTCGCTCACTCCCAAGAGCTCCTCCAGAACTTCCCTTCTCTGTTGGTCGAGTTCCTGGGCCATCTGGAGGAGGAGCTGCCCCCTCAGTCTCTCTGTCTCCAGGTCCGGGCCAGGGTCTGTGCCGTATTGGCGAATCTCCCTCATCAGGGCCCAGCCGGGCTCCTCTTCCATCCTCATCCCCCCATGTTTCAGATAGGTGAGATAGCCGCTGTCCTCATAGAGCCTTCCCAACTCCTGCCATTGGGCGAACAGGGTCCTGGCTGCCTTGGTATCCAGAGGCGATGCCACGGGCCTGTGGAACACCACCCATCCCATCCTCGAGGCCTCCTCGCTTTGGGAGCACGGGGTGGAAAATCCAGGCTGAAGGATCTCGACCCTCTCGAAATAGACCAGGATGTTCCATAAAAGCTGGGGTTGAACGTCTATGTATGGGAAATAGATACAGGGGGGAAGCTGTCCTTGGGGCATTTCACTTTGGTTCTCTCCACTTCCCAGGCTCACATTGTCCTCTTGAGCTGGTTCGCACCTTGCAGGAAAGGGCCTCTCTCAGATCATTTCCGAAGCCTTTCGCTCACCTTGCTTTCCTGTGGGAGTGAGCTTCCGGAATCACTGATAGTATACCATCACCTCCTTTGGAGTTCGACCCCAAAATGTCCCTTTTTCTCACCTTCCAGGGAAGACTTCCACCTCCATCTCCTTTATCCCCACGATCTTCTCCAGGCTCTCCGTGATCTCCTTCTTCACGAGCTCCCTTTTGTCCTGTGGGGCCCTGGCCTCAACCCTCACCTTTCCCCGCTCCGCGTGGACTCGGAAGTCAATGCCCAGCTCTCCCAGAGCAATCCCCACCTCGGCCTCCAGCGATAGGTCCTCCAGGACCTCCATCGCCTCTGGGGTCGTCTGAAACTCGGGGAGGGCCACTGCCTTGCAAACAAGCTCCACTGCTCCCTCCACTGTGAGTTGCTTTATGTTCAAGACCAGGTCATAGAGGCTCGGGTCTGCGGGATCCATTCCGTAAAGGGAGAGGCTCCACTGTCTCCTCTGTTCATCCAGGGTCTCGATGAGCTTGGCTGCTTCGCCCCAGGTGACTCCATCTCTAGCCATCACTATGTGGATCCTGTGTTCCAGATCAGCCAATATCCTCACCTTTACCACATTGGGGACCCTTCTCAGGAAGAAATGGCCGGCGAATCCGTGGTATACGACGTTGTCTCCCCTCACCTTTCTCAGGAGAGCCGCCTGAATGTAGGCCACGAACTTCCTCTTCTTGTGGGCCAGAGGATCGAATGCCGAAGGGGCTATCTCTATCGCCTCCCTCAATTGAACTTCAGGCACATTGAATTGCTGAGAAGCCTCGAGAAGCACCTCCCTTGCCACGCACTCGTATCCGAGCCTCTCGGCCACCCTCTCGGCGACTTCCTTTCCGTGACTATAAGAACCCCTCGATATGGTGACAATGGGCATGGCCCCTTTCCTCCCTCAATTGCCCTTTTTCATCAGATGGGTCACGGCTGCCTCCAGGCCATCCAGGGTCAACTCGAACATGGGAAAGATCTCCCTGATGTACCGGATGGTGGCAGTGTAGTTCCAGTCCCTCGCAGGCACCGGATTGAGCCAAACCGAATGTTTGAAAGTCTCGGCTATGAACTTGAGCCTCTCTATACTGGGCCTCCCTGACCTCTCCTCCACATGGATGGATCCATCAGTTGCCATGAGCTCGTACGGAGCCATGCTCGCATCTCCAACAATTATGAATCGACTCTCGGGATCGAACTTGACCAGCTGCTCCACAGGAAATGGCTTGTAACGTCTTGGAGGGTCCTCCCAGAGGTAATCGTATATGGTGTTATGGAAAAAGAACGTTTTCAGGTCCTTGAACTGGGCCCTAGCGTAATTGAATAGCGTTTGAACGACCTCCACATAAGGCTCCATGGACCATCCGCCATTGTCTATGGCCAGGATCACCTTGAGCCTGTCTTTGAGACTCCTGTCGAATACGATCTCTATCTCTCCGGCATTTTTCATGGTCTCGTATATGGTCTTGTCGATATTGACTTTGTCCTTGGGGCCCGCCGGCACCATGTGCCTGAGTCTTTTTAGGGCCTCGCCCATCTGCGAGGGGGTGAGGGGGCCCTCCTGAGAATAATCCTTGTAACGACGATCCAATGCCACCTTCACTGCTGAGCGATTGCGGGACACTCCTCCCACTCTCATGCCCTCGGGATGGTATCCCGAATGACCCACAGGGGATGTCCCTTGAGTGCCGATCCACTTATTCCCCCCATGATGGGCTTCTGTCTGCTCCCTGAGCCTCTGGATGAAGTACTCTAGGAGCTCATCTGGGCTCAACTTGGCCAGTTCCTTGGGATCGACTCCCAAGGCTTGAGCAATTGCTTCTGGGTCCTTGAGCCACTCATCGAGGAGCCTCTTTGCGATCTCCGTGAGTTCCACCTCCCGAGGCTCCACCATCTCCACCCCTCGGAAGCAGTGGGCGAAGATCTGATCATAGAGGTCGAAGTAACGCTCGCTCTTTACGAGAATGGCCCTTGCTGCAACGTAGAAGTCCTCTAGGGAGTTGACCAGACCCATGCTCAAGGCTTTTTGGAGTCTAAGGAATGAGGTAGGGGTGACTGGTATGCCTGCTTCCCTCAAAG
>JAPWUY010000227.1 GCA_028275295.1 Thermodesulfobacteriota bacterium
ATGAAGGCATCCATGAGAAGGGGAATATCCTCCTTCCTCTCCCTTAGAGGAGGCACGTGAATGGAGATCACATTCAGTCTGTAATAGAGATCTTCCCTGAAACGGTTCTCCTGGATGGCCTTCTTGAGATCCCTGTTTGTCGCTGCAATGACTCGAACATCCACTTTTATGGGCTCATGGCCCCCCAATCTGCAGAACTCCCTCTCTTGAAGGACCCTCAGGAGATCTATCTGGGTCTTGAGACTTATGTCGCCGACCTCGTCCAGGAAAAGGGTCCCTTGATGGGCGAGCTCGAAGCGACCCCTCTTGGTCCGGTCAGCCCCAGTGAAGGCGCCTTTCTCGTATCCGAAAAGCTCGCTCTCCAGTATGGAATCCGGCAGGGCCCCGCAGCTCACGGCGATGAACGGTCTGTAACACCTGGGGCTATTTCCGTGGATGGCCCTGGCAATGAGCTCCTTCCCTGTTCCGCTTTCGCCCGTTATCAGGACAGTGGAATCCGTAGGGGCCACCTTTCGAATGAGATCGAAGATCCTCTGCATGGCCTCGCTCTTTCCCACTATCTCCTCGAATTCCTCCCTCTCCTCGAGCTTCTGACGGAGGAGGATGTTCTCCAACATCAGCTCCCTGTGGGAGACAATCTTCCTTATCTCCATCTCCACTTGGTCCGGATCGAAGGGTTTGAGGAGATAGTCGAAGGCGCCCTCCTTCATGGCCTGGACTGCGGTGTCTATGGTCCCGTAAGCTGTCATCATGAGGATCTGAGCATCCGTGCCCACCTCCTCGCTCTTGAGTCTCCGCAAGGTCTCGATGCCATCCATTCCCGGCATCTTGAGATCGAGGAGAATCACGTCCCACTCCTTCTCCCTTGCCATGGCTATGGCTTCTTGTCCGCTTGCGGCCAGTCCTACCTCGTAACCATCCTCGGTGAGCCAGTCCTTGAGGCTCTCCCTCATGGGGGCTTCGTCGTCCACGACCAGGATCCTAGCTTTTCGGCTCATGGGCCAACCTCCGCTTTTTGTACCTCATCCCCTCGACTTTCAGAGGCTTCCACAGATGGCAAGGTGATATGGAAGGTGGTCCCTACACCCACCTGGCTCTCCACCTCTATCGTCCCCCCATGTCTCGTCACAATCCCCTGGACCACCGTGAGCCCTAGGCCGACTCCCCTCGCCTCTTCCTTGGTCGTGAAGAATGGCTCGAAGATTTGGCTCAGGTTCTCTTCGGGTATTCCACATCCAGTATCGGAAACAGAGACCGTGACAAAGCCCTCCTTGGATGCCCTTCGGGCTCGAACCGTGAGGACGCCTCCCTTTGTCATGGCTTCAGTGGCATTTATCATGAGGTTCAGAAGCGCTTGTTGGATCTGCCTGGAGTCGCACCTGACCATTGGGAGATCGGGCTCACATGAACAGATCAATCTCATCTCCTTCATCTCGAGATCATGGGCCATGAGGGCCACAGTCCTCTGGACTATATCCTCGAGCCTGTGCTCCTCCATTTTGGGAGTTGAGTGCCTGGCAAAGGCGAGGAGATTCCTCACTATCTCTCCGCATCTCGAGGTCTCTGACTCCATGGTGGAGAGGAATCTCGAGATGTCCGAGAGCCTCTTGGGAGTGAAGGTCCCCTTCTTGATCATGTTTTGCATGAGCTTGACATAGGTCAGAACCACAGAGAGGGGATTGTTTATCTCGTGGGCCACTGTTGCGGCAAGTTTGCCGAGGGAGGCCATCTTCTCTGTTCTTATGAGCTGCTCCTGCGTCTCGCTGATCTCCTCGTATGCCCCCTTGAGCCTCTCGTACAGGCGAGCATTTTCAATGGCGACACCTATCTGATTCCCAACCGCGGTCAGAAACTCTATGAATTCTTCGGAAAATCTGTATTCCTGATAGCTCGAGACGCAGAGGACCCCGACTGTCTTCTCCTTGGACACTAGGGGAATGTAAACCGAGGAGACGAGGCCCTCCTTCACTATGTCCTCGACGTATGGGTCCTCGGCCCTCAGGAAATTGTCCACAACTGTGGCCTTTCTGGCCAGAGCCGTCTTTCCCAGGAGGCCATCTCCCACCCTCCTCCTCTGGAACTGCTCCTTGTGTATGAAGGCCTCCGAAGCCCCTCTCCATGCAGCAAGCTCAAGCCACTGACCCGCAGGATCCAGGATGTATATCCTTATGCTCGCTGCCCTGAGGAGCCTATGGATGGCCATGACCGCATGATCCAGGACCTCCTTGAGCTCCAGGCCGCTTGCGAGAGCCCTGGCGACATCGGCCAGGGTTGCAAGGTGCAGGCTCTTGGCCTCCAACTCCTCCTTGGCCTTTCTCTCCGAGGAGACGTCCCGGACCAACAGTAGATGCCCGCTGAATTTGCCCTCCCTGTCTCCCAGGCCGAGGAGGGTCACTCTGCCATGGAATATATCTCCGTTTCTCCTTATGAGTTGTGCCTCGAATTCGGTTATCTCCCCCCTTTGCCGTCTCGAGGATCTCACCCTCTCCAGTTCCCAAGGGGCCAAAAAAAGATCCGCCAGTGCGACCTTCCCCACCATCTCCCCTGGCTCCCATTGGAATAGCTCCCCTGCGGCGGCATTGGCCATCTGCACAAAACCCTTCTCATCGCACAGAAGGATCCCGTCCCTGGACCATTGAAAGATGGCCTGGGCCACTTCTTGGGAGATGCGATCTTTCCTTCTCACCTTGGGAAAGCCAATTCCTCACCAAAATGGCCAAGGCCCCTAGAGAAGGAGGCCCGGATCACCATCCGGGACCTTTCCCCAGGGGCCCTCCGCCTGCCGTCCCAAAACGAAGTGAAGCTTCTCAGTACGCTCGTCTTGCAAGGCCAGGGGGACCCGAATAAGGCCCCCCGCATACGCCTCAATCAAAGCACTATAGCATTGGCAAGAAGGGTCCAGAGATGGACCGGCTCGAAGTCCTCCTTGTATTCCCTCGCCAGGTTGTTTATTCCATCGAAGCAGTTGACACATGGGGTGCAGACCTTCTTGGCACCAGTTCTCTTTATCTGCTCCACCTTCACCTTCCCATAATACGTCCTCGCACGAGCAAAACCGTTTATCAAAGCCCCACCACCACCACTACAACATATGTTGTTCTCCCTGTTGGGATCCATCTCCACAAAATTCTTAACAACACGACTCAATACATACCTGGCATCGTCACCTATACCAGGAAACCCATCCAAAACAGCCTTCCTCACTACATTACAAGGATCATGCAACGTCACAACCTCATCCCCATTCCTCTCAGGATCTACCCTAAAACGACCCTCCCTCAACCACTTCGCATAAAGATTCACAACAGAGGTCACCTCAAACCTGTGCTCAATCCCAAACCTCCGGTACCCAACCTGGGTAGCCCATAAACCATGCCCTCATTCAGTATACGCCATCACCCTACAGCCTAACTCCTCAACCCTCTTCGCCTGCTCCCTAAGGGTATACTCCCAAGTGTCAAAATCACCAGTAAACATCGCATAGTTCGTCCCCTCCCACCACTTGGAAGAGATCGTCCAGTCAACCCCAGCCGCATAAAAGATCTTGTAAATGGACTGCAAATCCATGGGATAATACTGGACATTCTTGGAATTTATCGTGCAGAAAAACTCAGCCCCCTCCTTGTCAATGGGAAGCTCGAAATCGGGAATCTCCTCCCTCAATTCGTCTGCCATCCAGTTGAAGGTCTCCAGGGCATCCTCCACAGTGAGACGCATGTTGTTCATGGTCTCGCGATGGTTGTTGGCGGTCTTCTGGATCTCACCAGGGGTCTCCTCCCTGGGGACAAGGCTTCTCGCAGTGGTTATTATCTCGCCGAAGTTGATCCCCATGGGGCAAGCCCAAGTGCACCTCTGACAATTGGTGCACTGCCAGATCCAGTTGGACTTTATCACTTGCTCGTCAAGGCCATAGTGGATCATCCTCACAAGCTTTCTGGGGTCCATCCCCTCCCAGTCGGCAACTGGGCATCCCCCAGCACAGGTGCCGCATGTGAGACACTGATCCAGTTTGCTTGTCTCCCCCACCAAGTCCCTGAGGGGTGTCTTGGCCTTTTCCTTGCTCACCAGAATCCTTGCCACCTCTTTTCCCTCCCTTCCACTTTGTCGAGTCGGGCCCTCCTGGGGTCTTTTTTCTCTCTCACACTCCAAGCGTCGAGACTCTCGGGCTCGCTTTCTCATGCCCTCCCCGTCAAGGGGAAGAGCCCAACTCCGCCCTCTCGAAGCTCACTGATCCCTTCTCAACCTTCTGCCTGCACCCCACTATCCCGCACTTGTAGAGCCTGCCACAGGTCTCGTAGAGGATGTAAGGGGTGCTGAGAAGGGGAATCCCCTTCATGCGGGCAAGCTCCACCGCCTCTGTCTGGGGCCTCTTGCCCCTCACGAAGATCACTGCCGACATGTCGAGCATCTCGGCAGTCCTCACGACCTGAGCATTGGTCAGGCCCGTAAGGAGAAGGGAACCCTCTGTAGCGAATGCCAGGACATCGCTCATGAGATCCGAGGCGAAAGCCTTCCTCACCTCCATGTCCAGTTTCTCGTGCCCCACCAAGACCTCCGCCTCGAGGATC
>JAPWUY010000228.1 GCA_028275295.1 Thermodesulfobacteriota bacterium
TTTTCTCGGAGGGACGCACTCTGTGCGTCCGCATGGCAAGGCTAAACGAGCGCCAAGGCATTCCATTTCCACCGGATGCGTGCGCGAGAGGCCGGGACCCTAATGGGGAATATCCTCCTCGAAGCCAATGCCCTCGTTGCGGGCGTGCGGAGCCCGCCCCTCCGCGGGGTGGAGGACCCAAGGGAGCATGGCCTCGCGGGGGAAGGCCCGGGGATAATGTGGAGGCCGGTTTCCTCGGAGGGGCGCGGTCTCCGCGCCCGCATTGCAAGGCCGAACTAGCGCCGGGGCATTCCATTTTCACCCGATGACGATCGGAAGGGCCCGTGGCCTACCGGGGACATGTCTCGGCTAGGTCCAAGCGTTCTTTAACGGGCGTGCGGAGCCCGCCCCTCCCCCAGATGGCCAAGCGATGCGAAAAAGGCCTTACGGGGGCAAACCAGGGGATGGCGCCAAGGGCCCGCCCCCTGCACATTCACTCGCGCCCCAAGCTCCTCGAAAAACACCTCTCCCCTGGGATTCCCGGGATCGCAATTCCGCAGCCAGGTCCACATGACCCAATGTTTCTCAGCTCTCTATCTCCAGCTTCACACCTTTTTTGTATATGAACCTAGGGGCCACCATCACAAGCCCTGCCAGAGCGAAGAGGACAAGGCAGATGGGACTCTTCACCAAAGGGAGGAGACTCCCACCCGATATCATGAGGGTCTGCCTCAGGGCCTGCTCCAGAAGGTCCCCCAAAACCAGACCCAATATCACGGGCGCCAGGGGATAATCGAGCTTTCTCATGAAGTATCCGAGGACCCCGAGGATCGTTGCGAGCAAGAGGTCCAAGGGCGCATTGTTAACGCTGTAAACCCCGACGAAGGACACGGCCAGGACCATGGGGAAGAGCCATCTGGCTGGGGTTCTCAATATTTTCACCCAGAGACCGACCAAGGGTAGGTTCAGGATGAGAAGCATGATGTTCCCCACGTACATGCTCCCTATGAGGCCCCAGGCCACATCTGGATGCTTTTGGAAGAGAAAGGGACTGGGCCTCACCCCCACCATGAGGAGGGCTCCGTAGAGAACCGCTGTGACGGCAGATGCCGGAAGGCCCAGTGTGAGAAGGGGGATCAAGGCGCCGCAGGCAGCGGAATTATTGGCTGACTCAGGGGCCGCAACCCCCCTTATCTCCCCTTTTCCAAATCTCTCGGGGTTCCTGGAGAGCCTTTTTTCCACTGTGTACGAGAGGAAGGAGGCTGTCACATGAGCTGCCCCTGGAAGGACCCCTATGAAGAAACCCAGCACAGTTCCTCTCATTATGGCTCCCAGGCTCTGGATGAAGTCCCTCGTGGACAGCCATATCCTCCCCAATGGAGCTGCTTTGAAACCTTCCTTGCCCATCTCCTCGGCACAGCTCAGGATCTCGGATACGGCAAATAGGCCGATGGCCACAACCACCACATCGAAGCCCTCCATGAGCTTGGGTATCCCGAAGGTGAACCTTATTATTCCAGTAGGAAGGTCCGTTCCAACTGTGGCCATCATGAGGCCGAGAAGCGTTGAGACGAGCCCCCTTCGCAGGGATTTTCCCGCAAGGCTCGTCACCATCGAGAGGCCGAAGACCATGAGGGCGAAAGTCTCAGCAGGGCCAAATTTGAGGGCAGCCCTGGCCAGAGGGGGTCCCAGGAGCATGAGGAGCAAGACCCCGATCGTGCCCGCGATGAATGAGCCTATGGCTGCAATGGAAAGGGCAGGACCTGCGAGCCCCTTTCTCGCCATCTGGTAGCCATCCAAGGTGGTCACGACAGAGGCCGCTTCCCCGGGGACATTGAGCAAGATGGAGGTCGTGGAGCCACCGTACATGGCACCATAGTAGATTCCAGCCAAGAGGATTATGGCGGATGCTGGCTCCTTCCCGTAAGTCAAGGGGATCAGGAGGGCCATTCCGCCAGCAGGCCCTATGCCGGGCAGCACCCCGATGAGGGTGCCCACGAGACACCCCAGGAAGGCGTAGAAGAGATTTACGGGGGAGAGGGCAATCTGGAGTCCGTACAGGAGGTGTCCCAGGGTGTCTCCTTCCATCTTCTCATCCTCCGGAAAAGGCCAGGAATCCCACAGGGAGGGGAATGTCCAGCACCTTGGTGAAAAGCAAGAAGATGAGAGCGCTCATGATGGCCGATATGCCGAGACATCTGAGCCAGGACCTTTCCCCCAAAAGCCTGGATCCCACAGCCAAGAAGAGGAACGTGCAGAGGGGATAGCCTCCCATGGGGATTGCATACCCGTAGAGGCCTAGCAACAAGACAAGACCCCAGCTGCGGGGGGAGAGCCCGAACGAGCTCTCTTCCCCCTCTGCTGGCTTCAATGCCAAGGACCCACCCAAAAGGGTCATGAAGAGCCCGAGAAGCATCGGAAACAGTCTAGGGCCCAGGGGATCCCCTATGGAGACATCGGGCATGGCCACTGCCTCATAGAAGTACCCTGCCCCAACAAGGGTGGCTAGGATCGCCCCTATCCTTTCAGCTCCGACCTTCACTTCTGGACCAGTCCCAACTCTTGTGCTAGGGCTTCGTAGCCTGCAAGCTCTTTATCCAGGAAGGCCCTCAGCTTCTCTCCAGTGAGGAAATAGTCCACCCAGGCCTGCTTCTCCAGAACCTCCTTCCATTCTTTGGTCCTCACCATCTTCTCCAGGGTCTCTTCCCAGAACTTGAGGACCTCAGGCTTTATCTCGGGAGGGGCGTAAAAGCCTCTCCAGTTGGGAGATACCACATCTACCCCCATCTCCTTAGCGAGGGGGACCTTCTCGAATATGCCCCCCAGCTTCTTGTCTGCCAGGAGAACTAGGGTCCGGACGGTCCCGGACTCCTCGTGGCCAGCAATTTCTCCAGCCTCTCCCACAAAGGCCGCTGTATGGCCACCTAGGAGAGCGCTCAGGGCATCCGCCCCGCCTTGGAATGCCACGTACCTCACCTTGGCCACAGGTATCCCCATGGCCTTGGCCAGCATGGCGATCCTCATGTGGTCCAGTCCCCCAGGAGGGGAGCTGCCAGCGAAGCTTATGGCCTCGGGATCTTTCTTCCATTCATCCATGAGCTCCTTGAAGGTCCCGTATTTGGAATCCTTTTTCACGGCGATGGTCCCATAGTCCACAAAAAGACTGGCAACTGGGGTGATGTCCTTGTACGTGTAAGGGTTCTTCTTTATGGCCATCTGGGTTGTGAGCACTGCCGAGAACGCTATGAGCACGTATTGGTCGGAGCGGCGGTTGCGAACGATGTCCGTCATGGCAACAACGCCAAACCCCCCTGGCTTGTTCACAACGTTTATGGGCTGTGAGATGAGACCAGCCTCTTTCAACACCTTGGCGGACATTCTGCAAGTGAGATCCCACCCCCCGCCAGGGTTGGCTGGGGCTATGAATTCTATGGGCTTCTCAGGATAGCCAGCCTGTGCAAGAGGCTGAATGGACAGGACATAGACAAACGCCGAGATCACGACCAGGGCTGCCTTAGAGAATCTCGCTCCCTTCATCTTGTGCCTCCTTTCCTCGTTGTTGGGCTTTTTTCCACGGAAAGCTTCAAGAAGAGGAAGCTTTCCCTTGCTCGCAAGCCACGACTCCTTTGGACAGGAGATCATCTATCTCCTCGGCTGTGAAGCCAAGCTCCTCCAATACCTCTACAGTGTGCTCCCCAATCCCCGGAGGCTCCCTCCTCAGTCCGAAGTCGTGATCGTCCATCCTGAGGGGCAGCTTGGGAAGTCTCGCCTTCTTCCCCGTAGGAAGGGTCGTCTCCACCAGGCCTCCTCCCTGAATGAGGTGGGGGTCATCCAAGAGCTGGTCGGGCCTCCCAATGGGGGCATAGGGGATGGAGGCCTTCTCGCTCCTTCTCATGATCTCCTCTTTGGTGAGACTGCCCAGGGTCTCCTTGAGTCGGGGGATGAGCCACGGTCTCTCGCGAACCCTATCGTTGTTGGTTGAGAGCCTGGGGTCCTCCAGGAGATCCTTGAGGCCGAACACCTCACAGAAGCGCTGCCACTGCTGATCGCTCGTGACGCCGACGAACACCATCTCTCCGTCCCTTGTGTCGAAAAGGTCATATATGCCCCAAGGCATCTCGCCCTCGGGCATGGGTGGAGGGGGTTCTCCTGTTATGGCTGCCATGGCCATGTGCTGGCCCACGAGAAATGCCGTTGCCTCGAATAGGGTTGCCCTCACAAGCTGCCCCTTTCCAGTGCGCATCCTCTCGTAGAGGGCCGTTATTATGCCCATTGCGCCGAACATCCCCCCAACTATGTCTATGACCGATGTCCCGGCCCTGAGGGGGCGGCCCCTGGGACCTGTCATGTACGCGAGACCTCCCATCATCTGGACCAGATGATCCAGACTCGGCCGTTTCTCGTAAGGGCCAGGCATGAATCCCTTGAGGGTGCAGTAGATGAGCCTGGGATTGATCCTCGCGCAGTCATCGTATCCGAATCCCAGTCTCTCCATGGTCCCTGGCCCGAAATTCTCGCACAGGACATCCGCCCTGGCTATGAGTCTTCTGAGGATCTCTTTTCCCTCTTCCCTCTTGAGGTCCACG
>JAPWUY010000230.1 GCA_028275295.1 Thermodesulfobacteriota bacterium
GATGAGGGTAATCCTTCATGCGTCTCGGGTCCAGACCCACCATAGCGCATAGCTCCTCGAGCCTTCTCTGGGCCTCTTTCTCGGATAGCTCTCCGTCGTGGGCCATCATGGCCTCGAGGATCTGATCTCCGACCCTATGGACTGGATTGAGGGCATTCATGGCAGCCTGGAATACCATGGCTATCCTCTTCCATCGGATGGTCCTCATCTCCTCGGCATCGAGAAGGAGCAGGTCTCTCCCCTCGAGGAGTATCTTGCCCTCCACCACCTGGGCAGTGGAAGGAAGAAGCCCCATTATGGCCATGGCCACTGTGGTCTTGCCACAGCCCGACTCCCCCACTATCCCGAGGGCCTCTGCCTGCCTGAGCTCCCAGGAGATTCCCTCGACCGCATGAACCCTTCCCCTGGATGTGAGATATTGGACCGTAAGATCCTTCACTTCCAGCACGTTCACTGTTCCAGAACCTCTTTCCGAAGTCTAGGGTTCAGTACCTCGTCCATGGCCCTACCGATCAAGTAGAAGGCGAGGGTTATGAGGGAGATACAGATGCCCGGGGGAAGAAGCCAATAGGGGGCCTTGAACATGTGGCCTGTCTTCCACACCCACTGGAGCATCATTCCCCAGGAGACTGTGGACGGATCGCCGAATCCCAAGAACGAGAGGGAGGCCTCTATGAGAATCGCCGATGTGACCCCGAAAGTCATGTAAAGAAACGACAGGGGCAACACATTGGGCAACATGTGGCGGAACATGATCCTCGTATGGGATGCTCCCGCAACACGTGCTGCCTCGACATAGGGACGCACCTTCAGTGAAAGGGTCTGGGATCTTATGATCCTCGATACTCCCGCCCATTTGAGAAGGGCTATTATGAGGACCAGGTTCCATATGGATAGCTGACCCGCAACCGAAGACAGGATCAGTATCACGAGGAGGCCTGGAAGCACCATGACTATGTCCGCAAGCCGCATGAGGAGGGTATCCACGATCCCGCCAAAATATCCCGCAACCATTCCAACCATGGTTCCAATGGCCACAGCCATGAACGCAGCCGAGACCCCTATGAGGAGTGCGACCCTGGCTCCCGTGAGGAGCTGGGACAAGATATCCCTTCCCATGAAGTCCGTCCCCAGCAGGTGCCTGGCAGATGGCCCAACGGATGTATCTATCTCGGGGTCAACGCCGCTCATGGGATGGTACATGGGGTCCAAGAGGGGAGGTATGAAGCTCGCGAGGGCCATGAGGCCAAAGAGGACAAGGAGGCCGAGCCCGCCCATTCCCATGGGGTTTTTCCTATAGATGGCCCAATTCTCCCCCAGATGCCTGAGAAAGTGGGCCCGACCACCAAGGGACCTCTCTTTTCCTATTTCTCTCGAAGAGGCCATCCCTCTCCCCGCACCTCAGTACCTTATTCTCGGGTCCAAGTAAGCGTAAATCACGTCCACAACCAAGTTCGCAACCAGAACGAATGCCGCTATGAAGAGGAATGCCGCCTGGGCCAGGGGATAATCCCCGTGGGCCACAGATGCAACCAGCTCCCTTCCCAGGCCAGGCCAAGAGAATATCGTCTCGGTGAGGGCCCCTCCGTTTATGGAAAAGGCCAGACTCAGGCCCAGGCTCGTGACCACTGGCAAGGAGGCATTGGGGGCTGCATGGCGGTTCCTTATCACCTTTTCGGGAAGACCCTTGGCCCTTGCCGTGAGGATGTAGTCCTCCCTCAGGGTCTCGAGCATGGTGGTCCTCATGACCAGCATGTACCCTCCGAAATGGGTGAGGAAGAGAACACCCATGGGCAGGGCCATGTGGTGAAGCACATCCAGAAACTTGGCGAGGAAGCCAGATTCAGGGTCCAGCCAGATCTCGGGGGATATCATCCCGCTCAGGGGGAACCAGCCGAGCTTGTAGCCAAATACCCATACGAGGAGCAAAGCTAGCCAAGGCAGAAAGAAAGTGTGAGTCAGAAGGCCCAAGAAACTCATGCCAGAATCCAGAAGGCTTCCCCTGTACCATGCCAAGATCTTGCCCAGGGAGATCCCGGCCAGGGCGTAGAGGATCGTGGCTGTGGTGAAGAGGAGGGCAGTTTTGGGAAGCCTATCTCCGAGGATCTCCACAACCGGCTGTCTATAGTGGAACGAGATCCCGAACTCTCCCCTGATGAAGTTCCAGAGGTAGAGGAGATACTGCCTGTGCAGGGGCTCATCCAATCCGAATTGAGCCTTGAGGATCTGGATCTCCTCCTCGCTCATGAGGGAGTCTGCCACAACCGAGAGGGGATCGCTCGGTGCTAGCCTAAATAGCACGAATAGAAGGGTGAGGATTATCCAAAAAGTCACGACTATCTGTCCGGATCTTACCAAGAGAAACTTTCGCAGGTTCATCTCAGCGAGGTCCCAGAAAGTCCTTTCATCTTTTCTTTGGTCTTATCTGGAGGAAGCTCCAGAGGTTTCCTATGCCACCTGGCATCTCCACCCATCCCTCGAATCTGTCCGCCCTCACGGCTTCGAGGTTCATGGGCACATAGAGGGGGATATAGGGGAGGTCCTTCATGAGAATCTCTTGGAGCTTGAAGACCAGGGCCTCTCTCTCCCTCTGGTCCATGGTCTCCACTTGAAGATCCGCAATGCGGTCGAACTCCGGGTTTCTGTAACCGCATGCGTTTTTCCCCTCCGGGACATCTGCTCTGCTGTGGAAGAAGGATCTCAGATAATCCGGATCGTGGCCGAGGGCTCCCCAACCCGACACGAACATATCGAAGTCCCTTTCCGCTTCCACTTTCTTGACCAGGGCCGAAAACGCCATGGGTCTCCAGTTGACCGGGACTCCGAAGTCTCTGAGCCATTGTTGGATGAGGTTTCCGGTCTGGGCCCTCTGGGCGTCGTAGTCAGCGGGTGGGGTAAGAAGATTGAGGGGTGGAACTGGCAATCCGCCTGGGAGCTTGAGTCCCCCTCCCTTTTTCTTGAATTGACCCGCTATCTCCCCGGCCACAGGCTCCACCTCCCAGGTATATCCCGCCTCCTTGAGCTCCTTCTTGGCCGCCTCAACCCTCTCCATCCAGCTCATCGAGTTCCCGTAAAGAGGGGGGTTGTGGAGGCAATACTGGGGGTTGGTGGGAGGCACAACGGTATCCAGCCTGCATCCCTGGGTGTGAAGGATGCGCTGCACGATGAAGTCCTTATCCACCAAGTATGCGACGGCCCTTCTGAAGGCAGCGTCATTCATGGGGGCCTTTCTCAGGTTGAAGCCCAGGTACCTGTAGCCGCTTTTCAAGGAGGAGTAAATGCGGATGTTGGGATTGGCCCTCAGGTCTTCTAGGTAGCCCGACTCTATCCCCCACCAAAGATAGTCTATGTCTCCTTTCTTGAGGGCCAAAATGGCCGTGTCCGTATTGGCATAGATCTTGAAAATCACTCCTTCCACATGGGGGCCAACCTTGTGACCATCTATCTCCTTGTTGAGGGCGAAGAAATTGTCGTTTCTCCTCATGTGGATGTAAGCTCCCCTCTGCCACTGCTGCATGACGAAAGGCCCCATGCTCTCCGGTTTTGTCACGGGGTACGAGGTGAGGAGCTCGAGGGGCTTTGCCAGGGCCGCCACATAGGCCTGAGATCTGGACTTTCCCGCCGCCTCTTGGGATCTCAGATTGTCCTCCAAGAGCCTCTCGGCCCTCTGGGCGATCTCCTTCCACCTGGACTTCTGGATGATGACACTCGTGAGGGTTCTCTCCCAGACCGTTGCCATGGGCTTGGTGAGGTGGAGCCTGACCGTCCTGGGATCAAGTGCTTCGACCTTTTGGACGAAGTTCCAGTTGTTCCAGTAATCCGGGATCCTGAATTTGGTTATGAGCTCTGCTGTGAAGACCACATCCTCGGAGGTGAAAGGTGTCCCATCGTCCCACGTCCCTTCCCTCAGATGGAAGGTGATGGTCTTGGTCTTGGGATCCCACACGGGCTCATCGGATGCGAGCCAGGGGACCAACATCCGGCCACTGGGGTCCTTGTAGTAGAGCCTCTGGTAAGAGAGGAGAAGGACCTTTGAGGCCCATATGTCCTTGGCCCCGAGGACATTGAGAGTCTTGGGCTCCTCCATTAGCCCCACCTTCACCATCGCCCCGTAAGAGGGGACCGATCCCATTGCCATGAAGAGGGCAAGTACCACTGGTCCCATTTTGAGAAAGTTCATGTTCTCTCCTTTCGGGCTTCTCTCCTCCTCTTCACTTCTTGCTCGACGAAGTCTATGACCTTGCACTCGGCCCTCATGCCATAGAGGCGATTCAGGTATGCAATCCCCCCCGGGCTTATGGAGTTTATCTCTATCAGTTTATCGCCTATCACGTCTATGGCAACGAAATAGAGCCCATCTTGCAACAGCCTCTCCTTTATCCTCTCGCAGATCCTCCTGTCCGATTCCGTAACCTCGTGAGGCTCAGCCCTCGCCCCTGCAAAGAGATTGGTCCTGAACTCCCCCGGCGCAGGCACCCTCCTCATGGCCCCCAGAATCTCGCCATTGAGGAGCATGATCCTCACGTCTCCAGAGCGAACCTCCTCCAAGAAT
>JAPWUY010000229.1 GCA_028275295.1 Thermodesulfobacteriota bacterium
CCCGTAAATCCTTGTACCCTTGACACAATGGGCACTCCTTTGGACACATCCGACGACCTGATGGGATACGTGAGGTGGTTTGTCACTTATGTGGATGACCCACGAAACGGAACTGGAGAGAGAGATTACAGGCTCATCAGGGTCGAGGTGGCCAGAGGAGCCGATTTCTCTGGGGATGCCGGTGAAAAAGTCGTGCTCGAGACCATCCTTGCGAGGTGAAGAAGTTGGGAGCTCGTGTGGTCTGTGTCTCCCTCCACTGGAGTCCTTTGGTCGCGGGTCCCGAAGGGCCTTCACCTTGTTGGAGATCCTCGTTGCGGCAACCATCTTCAGCGTCGTGGCCCTGGCCATGGGGCTCTTCATGGTGGGCGTCACATCCAGGACAGCCGAGGGCGAGAGGATAGTGGAATTGGAGAGGGACGCCCACATGTTAGTCGAGAGCCTGAGGAGGACATTCATCGAGGCAATGGAGATTCACATTCCAGCAGACATCTCTGGGGCCGGGCCCGAAAGCTTCACCGCGATCTTCTGGCCAGAGCCTTTCATGGATGAGAATAGAAACGGGGTCTGGGATTCCATTGGGGCCTCTGGGCCATGTTCACCAATGGAGTGCTTCGAGGACCTAAACGGAGATGGCATTTGGAGTCCTGAACTGAGGCCACCCGTCTCCTTCTGGAAGGATGCGGTTGGAAGGCTCCTTGTGTCAGAAGGGGGAGGTGGGCTTGCCTCCCAGTACTTCGATCCGGAAAAAGGTTATCGGCTGGAGGAATTCTCCGTGAGTGGGGACAAAAGCACGTGGGTTGTGAGGTTCACCCTTGTAGCTCCCAGTAGCTCCCTTACACCTGGTGGGGGGAATGATCTCAAGAAGACAGTGCAATTTTCCCTTCCGAGAAGGGCAACATGAGGGGTCAGAAAAGGCGGAAAGCCGAGGGGTAGCCTACCTCGCAGTTCTCATCCTCGTTCTGATTCTGACCCTTATGGGGCTTGCCTTCCTCAAAACAACCGAGCTTAGAACCCACGAGACCCAAGAAGCCTTGAGGCGGGAGCAGGCGCGCCTTGCGGCAGAAGCTGCCCTGGAAAAGGTGAGATGGGCTCTGAGGCGCCTTCCCCTTCTTTCATCCACGGGCCATTCAGACCTGAACCCCTTCGATTCCACTTGGTGCTCCGACGAATTCCGATGTGTCTCCTGTGATCCCTTGGCTCTTCTCATGAACCCACAGGAGGGCGAGGAATTTTACCCCGAAGCCAAAAAGCCCTACTATCGCATTGTGGACATAAAGGCCCAAGGGACGAAAGTGAGGGTGAGGGTATTTGGCTCGTTGGACACAGATGGAGACGGTGGAGAGGGAGTCTTGGACAGAGACGGGGATGGCAAAATAGATTTTGGGGATGCGGACCCAGAGGACACAAACTTCTTTCTCGAGGCCCACTTGGGGCTTCCAGGCTCCTTGGGGAATGATCTCATCTTGGCCGCAAAAGGGATCAAAGATCCTCAAGGAAGGGAGATCTCCCTCCAAAGAAGCACGGAGAGCCTCTTTCTCGCCAAAGCAATTGGATCGAAGGGGTTCTTCTATGACACCATGGCTCGCGACAGTGCCTATGGGACAGTTCTGTCAGGGAGAGTCTCTCTGGGAGAGCCCAGCCTTCCCCATGGCCTTTTCGACGATGGAGGATTGCCGAGCGAAGCTTATTTCGAGGGAATTCCCACAAAGAGGCTCACTGGCCCCATCGAGCTCAGAAGCTCTCCAGATCCCACACTGGATCTTCCTCCAGGGGGCATCCTGTGGGTGGAAGGCGATGTGACAATCAGGGAATTGGATCTCGAGGAAAACTGGTCGAGGAAGGACATTGTCGTCATTGCGACCGGAAAGATCACCCTCGATAAAGTGAGATGCGGTTGGAAAGGTAGGCTAGTTTTGATCGCTCCCCAGGTGGAGATTTCTGGAAAAGGAGGTGATTGGCTCAATGCCATTGTTGTTGCGAGAAGGGATTTGACCCTTCGCTCAGAGGTGGAAGGCCTCGTTAGCTGCTCTGGAAGCGCTTCTTGCGGTGCCATATACTTGTTTGGAAGCCTGTTGGCCGGCGATAACCTGAACCTCGCCTCTTCCGGATGGGCACTTGTTTTCGACCCCCTCGTTCTCAATGGCTCCATGGGGTGGAGTCCCGGGACCTTCATCCTCGATAGATTCGAGGACCAGGGGCTGGGAAGTTGGTGGAGACAGTCGGGGGGCGAGATGGCCCAGGGCAGGTATCTCCAGGATGAGATCAAAAATGGGGCGGGAGACTCTGCCGATCTGGGAGGGGATTCCGCTCCCCAGGTCTTGAGGTTCACCATAAAGCCGACACCTGGAAACGCCATGCCGGAGAACACACTTGTTCTGAATTTGAAGGACTGTCCAGGTTGCACGAGGGACTTTGCGCCGTACAGCGAGATCCATTTCCAAATGGCGATGGATTCTTACAGAAGGGAGGAACTCTCACAGGACCAGATCCTCGAGACCCGAAGGGAAGCGAGGGTGAAGCTCTCAGCTAAGGATGAAGATGGGAGGGAGCTTTGGCACTTTCTGGCCTCCCCCGGTATGACCTGCACAGATGGAGATGCGGACAAATATTGCCCCAGTCTCTTCGGCAAAGACCGCTACAAGTTTCAAGATCAGGATGTAGCTGATCCGGATTCCACAAAGGATGACTACGAGGACGCGACACTTCCGAGGTGGAAGAGGTTGAAAGTGAAATTCCGATCTATGGAAGGAGACCTGGCCAACTTCGACCTTCGCAGGGTCAGTGAGCTCATCCTCAAGATAGAGGATTGGACCATTATTTGGGAAAGAAATGGCCTCACGAGAAGGCTCGAGCCTCAAGGGAGCGCTATCAAGTTCTATCCCGAAGGGGGTTGTCCCGTCGGGTCGGATTGCTCGGTGATTGTCGGGTCTGGAGGAAAGCTCCAGTGGGAGAATCCCGAGCATGAATTTTTAGATATTCCATGCACTGCCCCAGGGGACTGTTGGGGTGTCCCTCCCTTGAGGCTGGAAGACCTCCCTATAACCATAAGGCTCGATAGGTTGGAGCTCCCTGGTGCTACGGTCATGAAGCACGGCCTCCCAGCCGCCTTTGCCCTCGAGCCACATCTTTGGAGGGAGCTGGGGGAAAAGGAGATGCATCCATAGGATGGATTACTACGAGATCTTCGGCCTGAAGAGAGAGCCCTTCTCCAATTCCCCTGACCCCGAGCTCTTCTACGCGACCCCAAAGTATTTGGAAGCCCTTCACAAGCTCGAGATAGCCATAAGGCTCAAAAGAGGGCTCAATCTGGTCCTGGGAGATGTGGGGACGGGCAAGACCACCATGAGCAGGGTGCTCCTGAGGACCCTGGACCAGGAAAGGGAAAAGTTCTTGGTCCGCCTCATTCTGGACCCGGGGTTTCCATCGGACGAGGAGATGCTCTCTTACTTGCTCAGCCTTCTAGGGGGCGGACAGGGGCTTTCGGGCTCCAGAACACTTCTCATGGATAGCCTACAGAGGCTTCTTCTTCGCCTCACAACGGAAGAGGGCAAGGTGCTGGCCATCTTCATAGACGAAGGGCAGAAGCTCAGCCCTTCTGGTCTCGAGATCCTGAGAGAGCTCCTCAACTTCGAGAGCAATCAGTGGAAGCTCATTCAAATTGTGGTCTTCGGCCAGTGGGAGCTCTGGGACAAATTCGCGGCCATGGGAAACTTGCTCGATCGAGTGAACCTGGTGGTGAGACTCTCTCCTTTGAGCCTCAAGGAGACGAGGGCCATGATACACCACCGTCTCAAAGTCTGCGGGATGAACCCTTCTTCGCCGATCTTTTCGGAAAAGGCCATCGATCTCATATACCAGTATACGTCCGGTCATCCCAGGAAGGTTGTGAGCCTCTGCCACCACTCCATGCTCGTGGCTCTCATGAGAGGGGAAAGTAGTGTGACACCCCAGTCGGTGAGAAGAGCCCTCAGGGAGATGGAAGGTATCCTTCATCGGAAAAAGAGCTCGAGTCTCAAGAGGGCTCTCATCGCAGCCTCGGTCACCCTTGTGCTGGGCAGTCTGGTTGGAGGGGGCCTTCTTTTCCAGACGGACGATTTGGGGTCGAAGGATGAGAACCAAGAGGTGCAAGGGGAGGTGAGGCCCGATGCCTCGGGGGAAAAAGAGGAGCCTGTTTCTTTGGCTCAAACCAATGGCATCGAGGGTGAGGCCTCGTGGGATGAGAGGCCTCCTCCAAGTCCTCCTGGCCCTAGGGTCTCCATTCTCTCTCCCTACGAGTGGCTCCAGGGGTTCGAGGCCTCGACGGAACTTGATTCCACTGTGGAAGTCGTGGTAAGAAGGGGTGACACCCTCTCCGGTATCGTGGAAAGGCATCTGAACATGGTCCTCGACACTCAATCCCCGTGGATGAAGAGGTTTGCTATGGCAAACCCACATGTCCCAGACCCCAACAGGCTCGCCCCCGGGGTGAAGATAAGGCTTCCTGTGGTGAAGGCCCCCCAAAGGGTGGTACCCGGTGAGCCCATTGCCTGGTTCCCATCGTCGGAGGAGGCCA
>JAPWUY010000232.1 GCA_028275295.1 Thermodesulfobacteriota bacterium
CAAAAACCAAGGACACCAACCCCCCACGGGGAAAGAGGCATAGCCCTTTGGGGAAAAAAGAGAAGGGAGGCGGCCAATGAGACCCTCAAAAAGCCCAATGAACTGGAAGAGAGCTTTGGTTTTCGCTGTGTTGGGAGCGGTCTTCTCCATGGCAAACTCTTACGGGGAGGAGTTGGTAATAGGATTTACGGGCCCAATAAGCGGTGTTGCGGCGGAATATGGCCAGGACTGCGTGAATGGAATAGAGATGGCGATCCAGGAAATAAATTCCTCGGGTGGGATAAATGTAGGTGGGAGCAAGTATACCTTCAAACTGGTGAAGTTGGATGACCAGATAGATCCCACACAGGCCGTCAACAATTGCAGAAGACTGAGAGATCAGTATAAGGCACCTGTTGTCTTCAACCCTGTCTTCAGCACTCTTGCAGCCATGGCCAAGATAAACGAGGAGAAGGGCAATGAGTTTCTCATAATGGCCTACACGAGCACACCCAAGATGGTGGAAATGGGGAACAAGCTCACTGTTGTCATTCCCCCTCCATTCACAGCCTATGTGAAGACATTCTCCGAATTTGCGTGGGAGGAGGGTTGGAGGAAGGCCGCCATGGTCGTCACCTTAGGGGCCTATGGCGACGAGTGGAGGGCAGCCTTCAGGGATTACTGGCAGAAAAGAGGTGGGCAGATAACCGAGGACAAGCCTGCAAACTATTACACCGAGACGGATTTCTCTGCACAGCTCACAGCGGCCTTGGCCACAAAACCCGATTTTCTCCTCATAGGAGGCCCATCTGCCACAACAGCCCTAGTGATAGAGCAGGCCCGAAACCTTGGGTTCAAGGGAGGTTTCGTCCTCATAGACCAGGCGAAGATGGATTACATCGAGAACATCCTGAAAAGCAGCAAGCTCCTGGCGAATACCATTGGAGTCGCGGCGGTGAGAGACGTCCCCACCCCGAGCGCCCCTGGCTGGGAGAAGAAGTACAAAGAAGTTTACAAGAAGATGGCAACGTGGGAGGCCATGCTCAATTACACAGCCACCCATGCACTGGCAAAGGCCATAGAAGCGGCTGGGACAGTGACGGATGCCGTGGCCATCAGAGCTGCCTTCCCAAAGGCCTTTCCCTTGCTAGGGGACAAGTATCCCACAGAATACCACGGCATAACACCAGGTGGGAGAATCCATTGTGCCGCATCTATCCAGAAAGTGGACCTCCAGGGGAAGTATGGACCAGTTCACATGGCTGCATGGTGGTTCCCCGACAAGAAACAATTCGACGAGTTCAAGGCCAGAAGACCACCTGAGGAAAACTGGATGTTCTTGAAGCACGAAAAAGAGGAGTGATGGTCACACATGGGGGGGGCAACCCCCCATATCTCGAGAACCTCACGTGAGGCAATGGGAACACTTTGGCTTGGCCGCTGGGGACATCTCAGGGAAGAGGCGAGTTTCATCATGAGAGGCTCAGGGGTAGGACCCTCTCTGGGGATGAGTCCCCATGAGTGATCGAGGCCGAGCCTAGCTCAAGAGGAGGAGGATGGAGCTATTCTTGCAGCAGATTTTCAACGGCATCATGCTAGGTAGCACTTATGCCATTGTGGCTGTGGGGCTCACTTTAGTCTTCGGAATCCTCCATATCCCCAACTTCGCCCACGGTCACCTTTACATGTTCGGGGCCTATATCGCTTTTTTCCTCATGACCATTGCGGGGTTGGGATTCTGGACCTCTCTTCTCGCCTCTGTGGCGGTGATGGGGGCCGTAGGGGTGATTCTCGAGAGACTGGCTTATAGGCCCCTCAGAGAAAGGCCTCACATAGACTCCTTCATATCCGCCATCGGGGCCCTCATGATACTGGAGACCTCGGTGATAGTGATATGGGGACCTCAGGGGAGGAGGATCCCGAACCCCTATCCAGGGATCATCGAAGTTCTCGGTGTGACCATGTCTTACCAGAGGCTCATAGTCATAGTGGCTGCTGTCTCCATGATCCTGTTACTGAACCTGTTCATAAAGAGGACGACCCTTGGAGCAACCATCGAGGCAGTAGCCCAAAACAGAGAGGGAGCGATGCTCGTTGGAATAGATGTGAACAAGGTATCCGCAATCACCTTCGCCATCTCGGCCGGGACGGCTGCAGCAGCGGCGTGCCTCGTGGCCCCCATATTCATCATCTCTCCGACCATGGGCGCTCTTCTGGGGATGAAGGCCTTTGTCATAGTCATATTGGGGGGACTGGGAAGTATCCCTGGGGCCATAGTGGGAGGCTACATCCTCGGTCTCCTGGAGGCGATGGGTGGGGGTTACCTCTCCGCAGCTTACAAGGATGTCTATGCCTTCGGAGCCCTCATAGTGATCCTGTCCCTCAAGCCGACGGGGCTTTTCGGCAAAGAGGTGGCCTGATGAACATTCGGTTGAAGGGGAGATGGTGGTATTTGGCCATTTTTCTCGTAGCCATAGCTCTGCCCCATATTGTGACCAGCAGGTATGTGGGTCAGATCATCATCATGGGCTATCTCTTCTCCATCGCGACCTTGAGCCTGAACCTCATACTGGGATATGCGGGCCAGGCTTCCTTGGCCCACGCGGGCTTTTTCGGGATAGGGGCTTACGGGGTTGGCCTCCTGACAAAGGGAGGGGTCTCTTTTTGGATAGCCCTTCCCCTTTCGGCTTCGCTGGCCGCGGCCATAGGATTCCTGGTGGGCCTTCCAACCCTGAGGACCAGGGGATCCTATTTCGCCATATCCACCCTTTGTCTGGGGGTCATAATCTCCATTGTGGCTGGCAACTGGGTGCAACTCACTGGCGGATACACGGGAGTTGTGGGAATACCTACTCCTACTCCCATCAGGGTGCCTTGGACAGTGGAGATAAGGTTCGACAGCCTCTTGGCACAATACTATCTGGTTTTGGCCTTCTTGATCCTCACCATGTTCGCGATGCACAGAATAGTACACTCCCTGACCGGCATCTCCTTCATGGCTGTGAGAAACAATGAGATGCTGGCAGAGGCAGCTGGCATAGATACTTTTAGGGTGAAGCTCACGGCTTTCGTCATAGCCGACTTCTTCGCAGGCCTCGCAGGAGGCCTCTATGCCAGCATCATGGGGAGCATAAGTCCCAGCACTGCTTCCATGGAGCTGACTTTCAACTGGCTTGTCTATCTCCTCATCGGAGGTGCTGCAACCCTGGGAGGTCCCATTATAGGCGCCTTCGTGATCCCAATAATAATGGAATCCCTCCAGTTCCTTGCCCAATACAGGATGCTCATCTTCGGTGTCCTCCTCATAGTGGTCATAATCTACTTCCCCAGGGGAGCGATGGGGGCCATCTTACAGCTCGGGGAGAAATGGAGAAGGGAATGGAGGAAAAGACAGGAGGAAGGGCCGCGTGTTGCTGCAAGCCAGAGGCCTTAGCAAGAATTTTTCAGGGCTAGTTGCGGTAAACAGTGTGGATCTGGATGTGGCGGAGGGGGAGCTTCTGGCCATAGTGGGTCCCAATGGTGCGGGAAAGTCCGTTCTTTTCGCCTTGATAAGCGGCATCATGAAGGCAACAGGGGGGAGCGTCTACTTCAGAGGAGAGGAAATAACGGGCCTCAAGCCCCACCTCATAGCGAGAAAGGGCATCGGAAGAACCTTCCAGACGACCGCTCTGTTCAATCAGCTGAGGGTAGTGGACAATTTGGCCATCGGATATCGGATGCGAACATCGAGCGGACTGTTTTCCACCCTCTTGCGCACAGGCAAGTGGAGAGAGGATACTCGCCGGACCATGACCAGGGTGGCAGAGGTGCTGGAAATAATAGGGTTGAAGGAAAAGGCCTTTCACTTCGCCTCCACTCTCACTCAGGCGGAGCAGAGGAAGCTAGCAATAGGTATAGCCCTCATGGGATACCCGAAGCTGCTCCTCCTGGACGAACCCACAGGAGGGCTCACCGAGGAAGATACCAGGGAGATCTCCGGTCTCATAGCCAGGCTTCACAAGGACCTCAAGATCACCATATGCCTCATAGAGCACAAGATGAGGATGGTCATGGAACTGGCTCAGAGGATTGTGGTGCTCAACTTTGGGAGCATCATAGCAGAGGGGGCACCGGAGAAGATTGCCCGTGACCCCAAGGTCATAGAGGCATATTTGGGGGTGGAGCACATTGCTGACTCTCAATGAAGTGGTGAGTTACATTGCACAGTTGCAGGTCATCCAAGGTGTGTCTCTCCAGGTCGCAGAGGGTGAATTTGTCACACTGCTGGGGAGCAATGGTGCGGGAAAGACGACCCTTCTCAGGACCATAGCTGGGGTCATCAAGCCAGCTCGAGGAATAATACGATTCCGAGAAAAGGAGATCCAGGGGCTTCCTCCCCACAGGATAGTGGAGTTGGGGGTATCCCTTTGTCCCGAGGGCCGCCAGTTGTTCCCACAGCTTTCTGTGGAGAAAAATCTCGTTCTGGGGGCATACACGAGGAGGAAGGACAAAAATTTAATCAAGGAATCCCTGAGAGAGGCGTACGAGCTTTTCCCCATTTTGGCCGAAAGAAGCAGACAGCCAGCGGGAA
>JAPWUY010000234.1 GCA_028275295.1 Thermodesulfobacteriota bacterium
CCTCTCCCTTCTTCAGGAATATGACCAGAGTGTCAAGGATACCGATGTCATCATCGAGAACGTGGCCAAAGTCAGCGACATAATAAAAAACGTGCTCCAAAAAGGGAGGCAGGAGCACATGGACTACTACCAGCCCCTGAATCTCTCAGCGGTCCTGAGAGAGGAGCTCCAGTTTCTCGAGGCAGACCTCTTCTTCAAGCACAACGTGGAGAGGATCTACGATCTCCAGGAGGACCTTCCTCCGGTGCAGGGGGTTTACACGGACTTCTCCCAGACCTTTCTGAACCTCATCCAAAATGCCATAGATGCCATGCGGGAAAGCGAAAAGAAGGTACTCGCCGTCTCCTGCCGCCAAAACGGAGACTTCATAGAGGTGAAAATACGGGACACAGGCTGCGGGATCCCTCCCGAGAACATGGACAAGATCTTCGATCCATACTTCACTACCAAAAAGGGCACACCGGAAGGCGATGGACCAATTGGCACAGGACTGGGCCTTCACATGGTGAAGATGCTCATGGAGCCATATAGGGCTGTCATAGAAGTGGAGAGCAAACCAGGAGATACCTGCTTCACCCTGCGTATCCCGTGGAAGAATTCATCCCAGTGACGCATCGCGCTCCGTCATTTTGCGAAACCCAGGGCGAGATCCCCCCAAGCCCCCAGTGGGGCTTGCGGGAGACAGCCCTTCTCATGAGGAAAAGGGGTCGTGGAAATATATCTCCCTCTTCAAGGGCCTGTTCATGAGGTCCTTCATGGCTTGAAGTGGGTCCTTACCCTCGTAAAGGACCAAGTAAACCTGTTCCGCTATTGGCATGTCCACCCCCTCCCTCCTTGCCAACTCTCTCAAGGAAAGGGTAGTTGTGACCCCCTCGGCCACCTGAAGCATGCTCTTGCGGATTTGCTCCAGAGACTCTCCCTTGGCTATGCGCAGGCCCACTGTTCGGTTCCTGCTCAGGTCGCCAGTGCAAGTGAGGATCAAGTCGCCCACCCCTGAGAGACCACCGAAGGTCAAGGGGTTCGCCCCCATCTTCGCCCCCAACCTTATCATCTCCGAGAGTCCTCTTGTGATGAGGGCCGCTCTGGCATTCAGGCCAAGGCCGAGTCCATCGCTTATCCCAGCGGCAATGGCTATCACATTCTTTATGGCTCCACCGAGCTCTGTGCCCAGGACGTCGTCGTGAGCATAGACCCGGAATCTCTCCGTTGAAAATTCTTCCTGGAGCCTCTGGGCCAGATCCAGGGAAAAGGCCGCGACCGTCACAGCCGTGGGAAGCCCCAGGGACACCTCCCGAGCGAAGCTCGGCCCCGACAGGACAGCATATCTCACCTCTCCCAGGACAGAGGTCGCAACCTGGGACATGGTCATGAGAGTCCCCGCCTCTATTCCCTTTGTAGCGGAAACCAGGACCTCGTCTCCCCGAAGGCTAGGTGCCATCCTCTCGAGCACATCCCTGTAAACGTGGGAAGGCACAGCCATGATGAGGCACTCGGCCCCTCGGCATGCTTCCCCAAGATCTCCAGTCAAGAAGACGGATTCCTCGATCTTTACTCCGGGAAGGTACAAGTGGTTGACCCTGTGGCTCTTCATACTGGCCAGAAGCTCCTCCTCGTACACCCAGAGGCTCACATCGTGGCCTCTTTTTCCCAAAAGACTCGCCAGGGTCGTCCCCCAGCTTCCTGCTCCTATCACACCCAGCTTCATGGAACGGATCTTCCCCTCATTCGGCCTCAGCTACCCTCTGGGCGCCCACTACCTTCTCCCCATTGGCAACATCTATTATCCTCACGCCAACAGCGGCTCTCCCCACCAACTTTATCTCCGAAGCCCTCACCCTTATGAGCTTTCCTTGACTCGTTATCACCACTATGTTGTCCTGGTCCGCCGCTGGAAAGACGCTCACCACGGATCCGTTTTTGGGCGTCACTTTGATATTGATGAGGCCAAGACCGCCTCGCCTCTGCACCCTATATTGGGACACATGGGTCCTCTTGCCATATCCATTTTCCGTTATGGTCACTAGGGAACCCTGGACTGAGGGCGCAGCATTGAGGGATATGAGCTCGTCGTCTTTTCTCAGGGTTATACCCTTTACCCCCCTTGCGCCCCTGAGCATGGGTCTTAGCTGGCCTTCCTCCATGAGAAGGGCCATTCCTTTTTTGGTTGCCAGGAGGAGCTTCTCCCTCCCAGTGGTCATTATTGCGGAGACGAGCTCGTCTCCTTCGTCCAAGGTTATGGCATGGATTCCCGTAGCCCTCGGATGGCTGAAGGCCATGAGGGATGTCTTCTTCACTATGCCCCTTTTGGTCGCGAGGATCACGTATGCCCCCTCGAGAAACTCCTTCACGGGAAGAACCGTTGCCACCTTCTCCCTTTCCTGGAAGGAGAGGAGATTGACTATGGGTCTGCCCCTGGCCACTCTGCTCGCCTCGGGTATCTCGTGAACCTTGAGCCAGTACACTCTGCCCAGGTTGGTGAATACCAAGAGGTAGTTCCTGGTGCTGCACACAAAGATGTCTTCCACGAAGTCACTTTCGGGCATGGAGATCCCCATCTTTCCCTTTCCACCCCTTTTCTGGGTCCGGTAAAGGGAAAGGGGGGTCCTCTTCACGTATCCCCTGTGGGTCAAGGTCACCACAACGCTCTCCTCTGCCACTATGTCCTCGTAGGATGCATCCTGGAGGTCGTCGGCTATCTGGGTGCGGCGCTCGTCCGCGTAATTTTTCCTCACCTCCAAGAGCTCCTCCCTTATTATCCCTTTCACCCTCTCCTCGCTCGCCAGGATGGACTGGTAGTCCTCTATCCTCTTGCGGGTCTCCTCGTACTCGGAGATGATCTTGTCTTTCTCGAGCCTGGTAAGCCTCTGAAGCCTCATCTCCAGGATGGCCTGAGCCTGCCTCTGGCTCAATCCCACCCTGGCCATGAGCCTCTCTTGCGCTGTTTTGGGAGTATCAGAGGACCTTATGATCTTGAGCACGAGATCGAGGTTCTCCAGGGCGATCTTCAGACCCTCGAGCACATGACAGTGCTCCTCGGCCTTCTTGAGCTCGTAGCGCGTTCGGCGCACGACCACATCTTTTCGAAAGGCTATGAACCTGTCCAGAAGCTCAGGAAGGGAGAAGGTCTTGGGCATCCCCTCGTCTATGGCGAGGAGCATGATTCCATAGTTGACCTCCATCTGTGTATGTTTGAAGAGCTTCCCTATGACAGCTTCCGGCACCTCGTTCCTTCTCAGTGTGATGACCACCCTCATCCCGTCCTTGTCGCTTTCGTCCCTTAGTTCCTCCACCTCGTCTAGCACCTTGGTCCTCACAAGCTCGCCTATGCGCTCGAGGAGCTTCGCCTTATTCACCTGATAGGGAAGTTCCGTGACTATTATGGATGCCTTATCCGTGCCCTCCTGTCTCTCCACGTGGACCTTGGCTCTCACCCTTATGGTACCCCTTCCCGTCTTATAAGCCTCGAGGATCCCGTCCCTTCCTAGTATTATTCCCCCTGTTGGAAAGTCCGGGCCTTTTATGTACCGCATGAGGGAAGAGACCTCCCCTTCTGGCTCCTCCATTCTCGCCAAAAGGGCATCTATGGTCTCGCGGAGGTTGTGGGGTGGAATGTTGGTTGCCATTCCCACTGCTATCCCAGAACTTCCGTTCACCAGGAGGTTGGGAATGCGGGAAGGGAGGACATCGGGCTCTTCCATGGAGGAGTCATAATTGGGGGAGAAGCTCACTGTGTCCTTGTCTATGTCCTGGAGAAGCTCCGTGGCTATTCGGTGAAGCCTCACCTCGGTGTAGCGCATGGCTGCCGGAGGATCACCATCGACGGATCCGAAGTTTCCCTGCCCCTCTATAACGGGATATCTCATTGTGAAGTCCTGGGCCATCCTCACGAGGGCATCGTACACGGCTGCATCCCCGTGGGGGTGGTACTTGCCTATGACGTCCCCAACTATTCTCGCAGACTTCTTGAAGGGCCTGTTCCATGTATTGCCCATCTCGTGCATGGCATAGATTATCCGCCTCTGGACTGGCTTGAGCCCATCCCTCACATCCGGTATGGCCCTTCCGATGATTACGCTCAGGGCATAATCCAGGTACGATCTTGTAAGCTCCTGCTCTATACTGATTTCCAGGATATCTCCCATATCTGAACTCCTAGGTGACAAGCTCTATTCCGAAGATGGTGATGAATGGGGTCTTGTGGCCTCACCCGAATTATTCTCCAAGGCCTATTGGCTCAGGGGGCTACGACTTTCCCATCTCCTCCAGCGTATTCCCGCTCACATCCTGGCCAAGTGTAAGACAGAAGTCGGTGTCTTTCCTTCTCTGGACCCCTCCTTCCCGACATTTCATTGAGAGAGGCCCCATTGGGAGCTCCTCCGGAATAACCGAGGCCCAGTTTCTCAGATGTCCAGGTTCGTGACTTTCATGGCATTGGCTTGAATGAACTCCCGGCGAGGCTCCACGCTGTCCCCCATCAGGATCGAGAAGATCTGGTCCGCCTCTACCAGATCCTCTATGGTCACCTTGAGGAGGC
>JAPWUY010000233.1 GCA_028275295.1 Thermodesulfobacteriota bacterium
CCGTTTGGAGCCTTTCTTGGGATGCGGATCGACATCCGCTACACTCGAAAGATCGTCCTGCAACCCTTGGCCACAGGCTGGGAGGGAAAGAGGCCCGTCAATCCGTCTTGCTGCCCCCTCACCTGCGGCAAGGGGCTCGAGCGCTGAGGAGGTTGGAAAGTGAAGGAGGCTCTTCTCTACGATAAACTCGAGGATCAAAAGGTAAGGTGCAATCTTTGCAATCACAGATGTCTCATTGGCGAAGGCAAGAAGGGGCTTTGCCAGGTGAGGGTGAACCAGGGGGGAACCCTGTACTCCCTGGTCTACGGGAAGCTCGTAGCGGAAAACGTTGACCCTATAGAAAAGAAGCCCCTCTTCCACGTGCAGCCTGGGAGCCGGTCCTATTCCATAGCTACCTGTGGATGCAACTTTCGCTGCCTCCATTGCCAGAACCACGAGATATCCCAGATGCCGAGGGACGAATCCCGGATCATCGGCTGGGAGGTATCTCCCCGAGAGGTGGTGAGAAAGGCCAAGGCATCGGGGTGCACGAGCATATCGTACACTTATACGGAACCCACGATCTACTTCGAGTATGCCCTGGATGTGGCCAAGTTGGCCAGAGAAGCGGGACTTCTCAACGTGTTCGTCACCAATGGGTACATGACCTCTGAGGCCCTGGATACCTTTCATCCATACCTCGATGCCGCCAATGTGGACCTGAAGGCAGCAACCGATGACTTCTACAAGAAGATCTGCGGTGCCAGGATGGAACCTGTCAAGGAGTCCATAAGGAAGATGTTCTCCCTCGGGGTCTGGGTGGAGGTGACAACCCTAATAATCCCCGGGCTCAATGACGACCCAGAGGGGTTGAGGGAAATAGCGAGGTTTCTCCTCTCCATAAGCCCGGACATTCCGTGGCATGTGAGCGCATTCCATCCCATGTACCGCCTAATGGACAGGCCTAGGACCTCGGCTAGCACCCTGAGAAGGGCGAGGGAGCTCGGCCTGGCAGAGGGGCTCAAATACGTTTATTGCGGAAACATCCCAGGGGAGGGGGAGGATACCCATTGCCCGAGGTGCGGCACTTCCCTGATTCGAAGAATAGGGTTCAGGGTTCTGGAAAACAACGTGAAGGATGGCCACTGCCCCGAGTGCGGGGAAGCTATTCAGGGCCTGGGCCTCTGACCCCCGAGCCGTGGCTGGGTCCCGGATACGAATTGCCCGGATGGGACTGACCAGAGGAGTCGGAGCCTGAAACGGGTTTTGGGGAAGGCCCCTTTTGGGATCCACGGACCCCGAGAAAAGGGATCCTCGGAGGCCGAGGGTCTCCTTCCTCCATGGCCTAGAAGGTCTCAAGGCCGCTTAGCACCCCATGGCAACGGCATGCAGTGAAAAGGACCCACCTTCCGGTGGATCCTTTCACCTTCTCGAGGAGAGAGAGGAGATCCCCTGCCCTTATTCCTCCGACGCCTGGTCCCAGCTGATAGCTCCTCAGGCCGCTCACTCGAAATCCCGGTGCTTCCAGGCCTCCCAGGAGCCTGTAGAGAGGAACTGGTCTGCGAAGACCAGTCACTGGGCAGATTTCCCTTGGCTCGGTGCAGTCTTCAGGGCAGAGGAAGGTCGCGTAGCTGGAATAAAGGTCCATATTCGGCCCTTGGATGGGATTTGGAAGTTGGAGCCCATTGGGAAGAGCGATCTTGCGCCCCCTTTTTTCCCTGGAGAGTCTCCTCAAAATCCATTCATGGGCCAGATGAAATGGCACAGCAGGCACGACCCACTTCAAGGAGCCCGTCTCCATGAGCCCATCGAGTACCTCCACCCCATCTCCCCCAAAACCCATGACCTCCCCCCGGCATACCCTGGCCACCTTCTCTCTGTCCAGGTCCACGAGGGCGAGCCTCCACGGTCTCCTTCTCCGGGCCAGGACCTCTATGGCCCTGCTTCCAAAGTGTCCCCCTCCCACGACTAGCACATCCGGGGGTGCCTCGAAGGTTCCCTCAGCCATAGTACTTTTTTGCCAAGTGCTTGGATACTCCTATGGGATAAACGGGGAATGTCTCGAATTTCACCAGGTCTATCCAGTCGCTCCTCGTTGCTATGAGCCCCTTCATGTCCGTCTTTATCACGTTGAAGGAGCGGCCTCCTTGGAGATCCGTGAATTCGAAAAGCACCTCCACCCCTGGAGGCCATTTCCACTTTCGCCATTTTTCCTCCACCTTTCTCTGGTTCTCTATGGGCCAAGTGCAGATGTTCATGAACAGCATGGCGCACCTCCCCTAATCTTTTTCGTCCTTCCCCTTCCTCATGGGGAAGCCCCCTCTTCCTCCTCCCTCTCCTCACTCGCCAGGAAATAGGAGGGGTCTCCCTTGCCTATCCTCACAACCTTGGGAGTGTCTCCCGTGAGATCCACAACCGTCGAATGCTCCGCCACTATTTTCCCTCCGTCTATGACAAGATCCACCCTCCCCTTGAGCCTCTCGTGGATGTCATGGGGATCGGAAAAGAGCTCGGTATCCGATTTGGCCACACTCGCAGTGATTATGGGATGGCCCAGCTCCTTGACCAGCTCGAGACATATGGCATTGTCAGGGATTCTTATTCCCACGGTCTTCCTCTTGGTGAGCATCACCTTGGGGACCAATTTCGTTGCCTGCAGAATGAAGGTGTAGGGGCCCGGAAAGAGCCTTTTCATGGTCTTGTAAGCGTAATTAGTCACCTGGGCGTAATGGCTTATGTCCTTTAGGTCCGAGCAGATGATGCTGAGAAGCTTGTTTCTCCCTTTACCCTTTATCTCGTAGACCCTCTCTATCGCGGCCTTCTGATATATGCTACATCCCACCCCGTAAACCGTATCCGTTGGATAGGCTATCACAGCCCCATCCCTGAGGGCTTCCACCACCTGCCTTATCTTTCTCTTCTCCGGGTTCTTGGGGTTTATGGTAATGAGCATGACACCTTCCTCCATGTCCTATCTTTTTTCCATGCCAGGGAAGCCATGGCTAGGCTGCAAGCTTCCCGAAAAAAGAGACCACCTGATCTCTCTTCGCGCCATCCCTGGAAGGCTGGGCTTGTCCATATGGAGACACCTCAAGGATCCTCCCCGTTCATCTTGTCCCAAAGGTCAGCACTTGACAAGCCCTGGTGCATGGAATCTCATAGGTGAGACTTCCCAGAATGGGGAGAAAAGAGAGATGGGCCTCGTTGCTTTCCCTGAGCTTTGCGCCAGGGCGTACACCCTCGAAGACATAAGATACATAAGGAAGTTGGGGCTCAAGGCGGCGGAGATAAACCTCCTCAGAGGAGAGGGCATTTTCGAGGATCTCTCGGTTCTTCGTAGCCTTGGAGCGGAGCTTGGGATGGGTTATGTGGTCCACGGGCCCAATGAGGGGGATCCTTGCGATTTGAGGAAACTGGGGGGAAGCTTCTTCGAGAAGATATTGGCAATAATGGATGCATCTTTGGAGATCGGAGCAAGGGTTCTCACTGTCCACTTTTGGATGGACAGGCGCTTTATCCCCCGAGAGGTGATCTCCAGAAAGGCGGAAATCTTGGAGAGAATGGCTCTCGAGGGGGAAAAAAGGGGACTAATCCTCTGCCTCGAGAATCTGAGCGAGGATCCCCAGGATCTGAGGCTTGCCCTGGAGATCTCACCTTTTTTGGGCTTGACCCTGGATGTGGGCCATGGTCAGCTCATGTCTTCCCGAAACAGGGCTTTAGAGCTCCTGGAGGCCTACCCCACAAGGGTCAAACACGTCCACATTCACGACAACAGGGGAGGAAGCCTTGTGGAAGATGACCTTCATCTTCCTGTTGGCGAAGGATGTGTGGATTTCGAATCCTTCTTTCAAGCGCTCATGAGAAGGGGTTATAGGGGTCTTCTGAGCCTTGAGGTCTCCTCCGATGCCTTGGATGAATCCATCCGCAGAGTGAGGGTCCTCCTACAGGAAGCGAGGAGGAAGGCCACCCATGGGAACTGAGGTCACAGCTCCAGGGGGATCGTTGCACAGGGTGATATCTGCCCTGGCCAAATGGGGCTTGGACGGGAGGGTCAGGATGCTGGGTGAGAGCACTCGCACCTCCCAGGATGCCGCCAATGCCCTGGGGGTGAAGGTGGGCCAGATAGCCAAATCTCTTCTTTTCATGGCGGGTGAAGAGCCCATATTGGTGATCGCCTCGGGAGCCAACAGGGTGAGCGAGAGAAAGCTGGAGGCCCACTTGAGCTCCAAGGTGAGAAAGGCGAGGGCAGAGGAGGTGAGGGATCTCACGGGATTTGCCATAGGTGGAGTTCCACCAGTGGGCCACAAGAGGCATCTAAGGGTCATGGTGGACGAGGATCTTCTCCAATTTGCGGAGATATACGCGGCAGCGGGAACCCCCAATGCGGTGTTCGGGCTCACACCCAAGGAGCTCTTGGAGATAACAGGAGGGGCTGTCCTGGACTTGAAGGAAGAGGGCTAAAAAATCCCGGGCGGAGGTGAGGCCATGGAGCACGAGACCCTCATTGTGGAGACCATCGGGAATGTGGCGAGGATAACTCTCAACAGGCCCGAGG
>JAPWUY010000236.1 GCA_028275295.1 Thermodesulfobacteriota bacterium
TTTCGAGGCGGCCTCTGCAGTCTTCCTGATCATCTCCCCGTAATCGAAGGGGCTTCGCATGATGCACAGCACATCTATATCCGATGCTTCCTCCGCATCTTCTCGAGCGTGAGATCCGTACAGGACTACAGACTCCAATTCCTCACCCAGGATCTCAGCCAGCCTATCTCGATATTCTCGGACGATCAGTTGGATCCGATCTCGATCATCCATGTCCCCACTTCTCCCTTTGGAAAACCAAATCCCGGATACGGCTCGAAGCCCAGGGGCCCCCTCACGATTGCTCCTCACCTCCTCCGGAGAGCATCCGCCACTATCCCCGGCCTGTCCTTGCCAATGGCTGAAAGAACATAGTATCTCTTCATAGTAAGGTCCTCTCCTGGAGATGGCTCTGTCCTGGAGACAGCCCTTTCCCGCAAATGGGCTTCGATGCCCCCAAGGGCCTCTGGGAGGCCAAGGTCTTTTTAGAGGAAAATCCCCGGGCAGTCAACCTTTTGGTGTCAAGATGGCCCTGACAATCTCGGCCCTGTTGCCCTCCGAGAACCACCCCGCGCCATCCATTGGCTTACCAACCTGGGGGCTTCCTTTCCAGGTCCGGCCCCCTGGTCGAAGGGCCGGCTCCGCAGGCCAGAGGGGAGCTTATATCCTTCACCCAGGTATTTCCCCACAAGGCCGACGGGGAGAGGGCCTCTTTCCACCGAAAGCACCCCTCGCCTCATTACCGGGCTTGCCCCGGAAGAGCTAATTTACCTTGGCCTGCCCACCTCCCTGAGGGGGGAGCTCCCCCATGGCCGAAAGGAGGCTTCGCGCTAGGACCGACATCTCCCCTTGGGCCTTCGGCCCATTGCCTGGCCTTGGCAGCCAAACGAATGCCCTGGCACATGCACGGTCTCGCAAAGGGGCCCTCTGGAGGGATCCCTGAGAGAAAACCCGCCTCGGGATCCTCATCCCTCCTCCCCCACAAAACGACCAACCACTGCCAAACTCCCCTCTGGGGGTGAGCCTTCGATGGGTCAGAGTGGCTTTCCTGGGTGAGAATGGGGAGGGGATCGAACTCCCCAGTAGAGGAGAGGTTCCTTTGTCTCTTGGAGAACTTTGGGCTATCCTGAAAAGAAGGTTCGAGGGGAGAATCCGCGGGGAGGAGAGGAAACGGGAAGGAGCCTTGTGGCCCAAAAAGGTCGAACCTGGGTTTGGATCCTGGGGGGATTCTTTTTTTTCTTCTTTGTCTTGGCCTTGGTGGGGTGGCTTTTTCTTCCTCGCTGGATAAATAGCCAGGACCTCAAGGGACAAATCTCCAGCAAGATAGAGGCCTCAAGCGGTTTTCACGCAGAGATAGAGAATCTCGAGGTCGTGAACTTCTCGCCCCTCAGAATCAGGGCGCGAGGATTGCGACTCGTGGGGGAAGAAAGAGGGGAAATCGTCTTCGCTCCTCAGGTCTGGGCCACGATCTCCATACTCCATCTCCTCAGGGGCGAGATTCGGATCAGCTCATTGGAACTCGAGGGTCTTGTTGTGCGAGGAGACCGCCTTCTTGGCCGAGGGGACTCGGAGCTTGGGTCTTCGGCACCTTTTTTGGGGGCCTCCTCCCTGAGAGTGAAGGATGCCACCTTCGTGCTCGGCCAATTGGGAAAGGAGAACGTCTCTGTGAGAAGAGTGGAGCTAGATGCAGAATCTCTGAACTCAGGCTCCCTTGCCTTCAAGGTAAAAGGGGCTCTGTTCCTGGGAGAGTCGCAGGGGTTCTCATTGGGAGCCCTGGGCTCCATTGATCCTGATGGTCGTGCAAGGCTTGTTCTCGATGCTGAGTCCGTCTCTCTGGAGAGAGTCCTTTCCCTATTGGACCGAGAGGTGCCTCCACCTCTTGTTTCGGGAAATGCGGACATTCATTTGCGGGTAAACGGAATCCCGGAAAACCAGTTGGACTGGGAGGCCACTGCCCGAATAAGGGAGTTCCAAGTGGACTGGCCTGGAATGTTGGAGATGCCTTTTCGATCCCTTTTGGCCACTCTCCTTGCGAGGGGAAGCTGGAGCCCTAAGGATTTCAGGGTGGATGATCTCGACTGGAAGGACGAGAGGTTCGAGATAAAGGGAAGGCTCCTCCTCGATGGTCAGGGAGCGATCGAGGGAAGAGTTGAAGGAGGTCCTTTCCAACTTCACGATGTCATACCCTATCTTGGAAAGGATCTCATAGGTCCGGCTCTCCAGGGATTTTTCAGGGAAGACGTTCTGGGGGGAAGGGCGAGAGGGGTGACCTTCACCTTCTCGAGAAAAAAGGTGGACTCATCTGGTGATCATAGCTTCCTCATTATGGAGATGCCATTCGAGGGGGCCTCTTTGAGGTTCGACCCCAATCTCCCCCCCTTGGAGGAACTCTCGGGGACCCTTGTGTGGCAGGGAGACAAGGTATGGTTCAAGGATGTCCTGGGAAAATACAAGGGCCATCCCTTCGAGAGGGTCGAGACCAAGATCACGGACGTGGGGAAGACTTCCACCCTGGAAGGCCTTTTTTCACTTGAGCTCGGCTGGCCTGATATAGGGGAACTTCTCAGAGCGGTCCAAGGGCCATCCACCAAAAGGGGATTCCTCGACTCTCTCGAGGGAACATGTGACCTCCAACTCTCCCTGAAAAAGGCCTTCCTGAAGAAGGAACCCCTTTACTACGATGGAGCGATCCAAGTCAGAGAGGCAAAAGGAAGGCCTCTCATGGAAAAATTTCCGTGGCGAGCTCAATCCGGCTCGGTGAAAGTCAACCCCAGGGAAATCTCCGTGGAAAAAATAGAAGGGACTGTAGGGGGTTCCAAATGGCTAGTTCGGGCACAGGCGAAGAATTGGTCCTCTGACTCGATCTCTGCGATGGTTCACCTTTCCATTTCGGCCTCGACTGAGGATCTGGTAGAGTTTCTGAAAGATGCCCTCGGGGATCTGAGGCTGGATGGGGAGCTTCCAGTGCCCTTGGAGGTGTCCCTGGAAGGGAGAGGAAAAGAGTTCAGGGGAACCTTGGGCGCTGATCTCTCCAATGCGAGGGTCTCCTTCGGCGAGGTTTGGGAGAAGGCCCAGGGAGAGGATTTCAGGGTGGATGCCTCTTTCATGGGGCTGCCTGGTGAGCAGTTGACCTTGGAGGCTGCGAGGATATTGGATCAAGGAAACGAGATCCTGGTATCCAGAAAAGAGGAGAGATGGCTCTTGGAGGCCAAGGAGTTTCCTGCAACCCTTCTTGGCAAGAGGGTCAAGGCCTTGGGTGGCTCCCTCAAGAAGGGAACAGTGGGGATAAAGGCTCAGTTTCGTCCCCATGAGCCCCTCAAATTCGAACTATTAGCGAACCCAAAGGCAGTTGAGATATCCCCTTCTCCCATCAAGAGGGAATTCCTTGTGAGCTCGGGAAGCCTTGTTCTGACCCCAGAGGGGCTCACAGCCGATACAGTGGAGATGGAGATAGGCGGCACGAGGGTGAGCTTTGCGGGCAAGGTCGAGTCAGCCCCGGGAGGAAGGATAAGGATAAAGGGAGGGTTGAGGGGAGAACACCTGGATCTGGATAATCTCCTCAAGCCTCCTGAGGACCATGAACCGCCTTCGAGCGATGGGGGATTCCAGAGGTTGCTCCATAAGACCATGGATTCTCAGCTCTCTCTGGCATTCAGGAAACTGACCTTCATGGGATTCTCCTTCGAGGCCGTGCAAGCTACGTTGGAGAAAAGAGAAGGTGGGCTACTGCTCAAGGATTTCATCGGCAACCTCTCTCACGGAGAGGTGCATATAGAAGGCCAGATTGCCTCAGCTCAGCAATGGGAGATGAGAGGGAAGCTCCAGGGAGCTAGGTCCTCTGAGTTTCTGGCGGCAATCGGCATGCAGGAGACCCTGATAGAGGGAGAGTTGGGGATTCAGGGAAAGGTGGAGAGGAAACTCGGTGAAGGAGGTTCGGCCCAGACAAGGGGCGAGTTGAGTCTCGAGATCCAAAAGGGCCTCATAAGGAAATTTCCCATACTGGCATCCATCCTCTCGATGATGAACCTGAGCCAGCTCCTTTCCGGAAAGGTACCCCAATTCTCACACCAAGGTATGGTCTTCGAGAAGATAGTGGGGACCTTCGACCTCAAGGGCTCTAAGCTCCACACCAACGACTTCACCGTCCAGAGCGAGGCCATGGTAGTGACAATGGAAGGGGAGATAGATCTGGGTAGCAGACAATGCGACATGAAAGTTGGAGTCAGGCCTTTTGTGGGATTTGACAGGTTCGTGACCAAGATTCCTGTGATAAGACACTACCTTGCGGGTAGAGAGAGGACAGTGTTCGCCACTTACTTCACCGTCAAGGGCGATCTTTCCTCTCCTCAGGTCACGGCGATGCCGCTAGAGTCCTTGGGGAACGCCTTCGTTGGCATCTTCAAGAGGCTCTTTCAGAACCCCTTCTGGGACATGGGCCCTCCAGCCGAGAAGGTGGAAGAACCGGTGGAGGTGGAGCACTCGAGATGACCCGGGGTTGCACGGGCAGGTACTTGGGTTATATTTGGATTGATCGGCAAGCTCAAGCC
>JAPWUY010000235.1 GCA_028275295.1 Thermodesulfobacteriota bacterium
ATCTTGGCCGAGATCTGGGGATAAGTCTACCCTTCTTGAAGGAGGTCTACGATGGGATCAGAAGCAGGTGGAGCCCGGGGAGATTCCAGTGAGACTGGAAAGAAAGCCCAAGGCCTGGTGAGGAAGATTCCATGGAACTCGATATTGTCCTTTGTTCTGGGTGCCGTCGTGGGAGGCCTTCTCATCGCCATCCAAGCTAGTGCCCAGAAGCAGGGCGCTCCGTCAGGCTCATTTCAAAAGAGGGTCGTGGCAGAGGAGATAACCCTAGTGGATTCCAATGGCAAGGCGAGGGCCAAGATAACCCCATCACCAGGTGAGGAAGGGGTGAGCCTCGCCCTCTACCACAGGGATGGGAGATATGCCACCTTGTATCGCCTCAACCCAACAGGTCTTCCCACCATGACCCTAGTTCCACTCCAGTAAACGGGAACCTCGCGTTGAAGGACCTTTGAGATCTTTGGGTGAAAAGCCTCCTCCATTCCAGATGCTGGATAGATAGCCTGCGAGGCTGAGGGCCTTGAGCTTTGAACAGGAAGGACAGGATTGCCCCTGTGAACTCCGGCCTCAGGAGAAGGGACCAAAGCCCTTGCGTGGGGTCCGCTTAGGTGTTATTCGATAAGTTGACAGGGATTTTTTTCCCGGGTTTTTTTGTTTGGAGAAAGGAGCGATCTAGATGGAGGATCTCTTCAAAGACTTTCCATTCAAGTGCACGCTTAGCTTCAAGCCCCTCATAGATTTCTGGCTTTCCCCCTTTTCCCTGGGAAACTCATCCCAGAGCTGTCTTGCAGCTGGCCTTGCTGAGCAGATAGCCAGGGCCCCTGAGCTTTCCGAGTCCATAGAGGATCTCGAGATCATCCGAACCCACATGCCCATAATCAGGGGGCTTCTCACCGCTGTCTTCCCGCCGGCACTTTGGGAAGCGGAGCCCATGGCAGTGGTAGTGCCTTTCTGTATGAAACCCGTTGTCTCGTCTCCTGCCTTTCAGAGGCTGTTTCTCGACCAGGATGGATCCTTCAAGGGCGAGATCCTCGTGGGGAAGGAGGTCTTCTTCAAGGGAAGAATAGCTAGGGCCTACCTCCGGATCTTGAGGGAGTTCTACGGGGTCGAGGAGAATCTCGATTTTCCCATCGTTTGCAGGCTCGAGGATCCCGATACAGGCCTCGACAGATATTTCAGACTCCAGCTCAATCCCAGATTCGTGGAGATAACCCCTGTTGCAGACCTCCCTCCCCTGTCCGAAGAGGACAAACTCAGAGTTCTCGAAAATTTGAACCACCCTGAGGTGCTCAGGGACATCCTGCCCCCGGAAAACTTCGAGATAAAGGGGCTCACCCTGGTGCAGGCGGTGGATGTCACCCAATCCGAGATCATATCAGCCTTGGAAAGGGACCTCATCGATCAAGATTCCATTTTCACCAAGACCGGGTTCCTCAGGCTCCAGGAGAGGCTGAGAACCCTTTTCAGGAGGCCCGATCTCCTTGTGGGGTTCGGAGCCCTCCACGAGGATCAGGTCTTTATCCTCAGTCCTGGGGAGAGTTCCCCCAAGGGGGCTTCGACCACAAGGGCCGAGACAGTGATCCCGAGATCCGAGTTCCAAGGCTCACTTTATGAGAGGGCGATCTCGGAGAGGAGGACCATCCGTGTTCCGGACATGGTTCGGGAGAGGCTCTACTCGAGGCTCGACGAGGAACTTTTGAGCATTGGCGGGAGATCCCTCCTGGTAGCTCCCCTTACCTATCAAGGGGAGGTCATAGGAACCATGCATTTAGTTTCCCCTCGACCAGGAGACCTAGGGCCCGTGGATGCACTGGTCTTGGAACAGATACTCCCCATATTCTCCATGGCGGCCAAAAGAGGCCTCGATGAAATAGAGCACATGGTCCAGGGGGTGATAAAGGAAAAGTGCACCGCTGTGCATCCATCTGTGGAATGGCGTTTTCGGAGGGCAGCTCTCAGCTATTTGGAAAAGTTGAGAAGCGGCCAGCCAGCAGAATTGGAGCCGATAGTTTTCAAGGAGGTCTATCCTCTCTACGGGATTTGCGACATAAGGGGATCGTCGGAGGAGAGGACAAAGGCCATAAAGGAGGATCTGGAGGAGCACCTGGGCTTGGCCCTGGAAGTTATGGAGAAAGCGGAATCCGCCAAGCCCCAGCCCATAATACAGGAACTGGCCTTCAGGTTGAGAAGGGCCCTCGAGAGGGTGAGGCTCGGTCTCGCATCAGGGGATGAGGTGACATTGGTGGCATCCATAAAGTCCGAGGTGGAGCCCCTTTTCCCCTACCTGGAGGGGCTCGGACAAGAAGTTCAAGAGGCCATAAAAAGATACTGGGCTGCCGTGGATCCCCATTTGGGGTCCGTGTACAGGAAGAGAAGGGAGTTCGAGGAGAGTGTCTCCATCCTGACAGCCCGCCTCTCCTCTTACTTGGACAGGGAGGAGGCGGAGGCCCAGATGATGCTTCCCCATTATTTCGAGAAGCACAGGACAGATGGGGTGGACTACATCATCTATGTGGGCCAATCGCTTCTCGAGAAGGGCTTTTTCAGCGAACTCCACTTGGAAAATTTTCGCCTCTGGCAACTCATGTTGGCCTGCGCCCTGGCTTGGTTGAGCGAGCACGAGAAACCCAAGCTGAGAGTACCCTTGGAGGCGACCAATTTGGTGCTCCTCCACAGGATCCCCATGTCCATAAGGTTCCGGTTCGATGAGAAGCGTTTCGACGTCGACGGAACCTATGACATTCGGCACGAGATCCTGAGGGCGAGGGTGGACAAGGCTCTGGTGAGGGGAACGGGGGAGAGGTTGACCCAACCGGGAAAGGTGGCGATCGTGTACTCCCATCAGGAGGAGGCCAGAGAGGCGAGAAGACACCTGGAGTTTTTACAGGCCAAAGGCTTTCTTTGTGGGAAGACGGAGAACCTCGAGCTTGAGGACCTACCTGGCGCCCAAGGACTCAGGGCCATCAGGGTGGAGGTGGACCTGGAATCCCAGGCCTTGAAGGAGCATGTGGAAAGGAGACTCTCTTGAGGGAGCTCGGCGAAGGGCCTTTGGTGGTCGAGGCTAGGTTCTGATAAGATAGATGGAGAGGTTTGGCTCCGAAAATTCACCGAGGGGCCAGGCCGAGGCGCTCCGCCCTGGAAATGGAGGTTTGGAACGTGAAGACACAGCTCGATTATGCCAAGGAAGGGACAGTCACTGAAGAGATGAGGATTGCGGCCCAGGGAGAGCCCGTGAGCCCAGAGGAGCTCATGGGGTTGATAGCCAGGGGCCACGCAGTCCTTCCCAGGAACAGAAATCGTTCCAGTTTCAGGTTCCATGCCATAGGTAAAGGGCTCCATACCAAGGTGAACGCGAACTTGGGGACAAGCGGGGAGTGCAGCGATATGGAGCTCGAGGCAGCGAAGCTGGAAGCTGCCTTGAGGGCCAAGACCCACTCCATCATGGACCTTTCCACAGGTGGAGACTTGGACAGTATAAGAGCCTTCTTCTTGGAGAAATCCCCAGTGATGGTGGGGGCTGTTCCCATCTACACCATAGCCACAGAGAAGGTGAAGAGGGGCGAGCCCCTGGAGACCATGGACGAAGAGGAGCTCCTGAGGAGCATAGAGAAGCAGTGTGCCCAGGGGGTCGATTACATCACTGTCCATTGTGGGGTGACGAGGGATTCGGTGAAGAGGCTCGAGTCTTATAGGAGGATAATGCCCTGCGTTAGCAGAGGCGGATCCATCCTCATGTACTGGATGAAAAGGACAGGGAGGGAAAACCCCCTCTACGCTTACTTCGACGACCTTTTGGAGATAGCCCACAAGCACGATGTTACCCTGAGCCTCGGCGATGGCTTCAGGCCTGGTACCATCCTGGATGCCACGGACGGGCCCCAGATAGAGGAACTCATGATCCTCGGGGAGCTGGCAAGGAGGGCGAGGGCAAAGGGGGTTCAAGTGATGATAGAGGGCCCTGGCCATGTGCCCCTGCGGGATATAGAGTCCCACATCCTCCTGGAGAAAAGACTCTGCGATGGGGCTCCCTTCTATGTCCTGGGTCCCCTTCCGACGGACATAGCCCCAGGGTATGACCACATCACATCGGCGATAGGAGGAGCCATAGCAGGTGCAGCTGGAGCCGATTTCCTTTGCTATGTGACCCCTGCGGAGCACCTCTGTCTGCCCAATGCCGATGACGTTTTCCTTGGGGTGATGGCAGCCAGGATAGCGGCCCATGTGGCGGACATAGCCAAAGGGCTTCCAGGAGCAATGGAGCAGGACAGGAGGATGTCCATATGCAGACAGAAGCTCGACTGGGAGGGGATGATACGGGAGTCCATAGATCCAGAGCTCACAAGATCGAGGTTGCAAGTGGCCCAGGACAAGGAAGGATGCTCCATGTGCGGGAAGCTCTGTGCGGTGAAGCTGAGTAGACAAGTCGCCCCTCTAGCCCTCTGAAACTCAAAGCAAAAAGGGGCAAGGGGCCTTTCACCATCAGGGTCCGCCTTCTCCTCGCTCCCAAAGCGCAGGAAAAAGATGTTCTC
>JAPWUY010000237.1 GCA_028275295.1 Thermodesulfobacteriota bacterium
TGGAGTAGGAAAAGGGCGTTGTGGATGCATACTGGTTGTTCTCGCACGCGAAGATGATGGGAAGCTTCCAGATGCTGGCCATGTTCATGGCCTCGTGAACAGGGCCTCTGTTGGATGCCCCATCTCCGAAATAGCAAATAACTACCTGGTCCGTGCCCCTGAGCTTGCAAGAGAGGCCTGCCCCCACTGCTATGGGGAATCCTCCGGCCACAACTCCGTTGGCCCCTAGGACTCCCAGAGAAAAGTCCGCTATGTGCATGGACCCACCCTTTCCCTTGCAGTAACCAGTTCTCTTGCCAAAAAGCTCAGCCATCATCCTTTTGGGATCTGCCCCTTTTGCCAGGACATGGCCGTGACCCCTGTGGGTGCTCGTTATGTAGTCATCGGCCCTGAGAACCGAGCTTATCCCCGTTGCCACAGCCTCCTCGCCTATTGAGAGATGGACAAAGCCCGGTATCCTATTGGCAGCGAAAAGCTCCTGGACCTTGGTCTCGAAGGCCCTTATCCTGCACATGGTCTTGTAAAGCCAGACCATTTCCTCGGCAGTTGGGGTATTCCTCATCCGCTCTCCTCCTTCATCTGAGCAAGTATATGGCCTCTCCCATGACCTCCCGGGCCACCTCCGTCAAGGTCTCCGAGAAACTGGGATGGGGCCTCACCACCTGAGCGAGTTCCTCCACAGTTGCTTCGAGCTCCATTGCCAGGAGCGCTTCGGATATCAACTCCGTGGCATTGGCTCCGAGGATGTGGACCCCTAGGACCTCCCCATAGCGTCTCTCCGAGACTATCTTCAAGGCACCTTCTGTCTCCAGCCTGATCATGGCCGAGGCGTTGGTCGCATAGGGGATGGTCACCGATATCACTTCGTAGCCACGCTCCTTTGCCTGGGACTCGGTCATTCCCACTGAGGCGAGCTGGGGAAAGGTGTAATACGTCCTCGGAACCCTCTCTGATTGAAACGCTCTTCGAGCCCCCAGGGCGTTTTCCGCAGCGAGGATCCCCATGGCTGTTGCCCTGTGGGAATAAAATGGCCCCCCTGCCCCATCCCCTGCAAAGAAGATGTGGGATAAGGTGGTCGCGAGATAGGGATCCAGGTGGATGGCCTTATCCGTTTTGCCCAACCCTGCCTTGTCCAGAGCCAAATCCTCCAGAGCTGGCCTCCTCCTGGCATGGAGGAGAAAGGAGCAGGAGACCTCCTTGGGGCCTGTCTTCGTCTCATACGAGATGGTGAGCCCCTCGCCATCCTCCTCCACATTCATGGGTGTCGCGCCAACGATTATCTCCACCCCTTGCTCCTTGAGAATGGAGCTCATCCTCCTGGCCATCTCTCTGTCCTCTAGGGGCATGATTCTGCTAGAGGGCTCCAGTATAGTGACCTCTGAACCCAGAAATCTGAGATACTGGGCTGCCTCGAGCTCCACAGGCCCACTTCCCAGGACTGTGACTGAATCCGGCACCTCGGTCATGTTCAAGAGCCAGTCCGTATTCACAATCCTTCCACTGAATGAGCTCCCGAAAGGCTCCTCATCCCATCTGGCCCCACAGGCCACGATGAATCTCCTGGCAGCGAACCTCCTTTCCCCTACCACTACTTCCTCGGGAGAGGAGAAAAGCCCCTTGCCTCTTATCACCTCGACTCCATTGGACTTGAGCACGCTCTCTGTTCCCATGCGGAGGAACCTCACGGTCTCCTCCTTTCGGGCCATGAGCCTTTCCCAGTCCATCTCCACATCTCTCACAGTGAGCCCCATTTCCGTTTTGGTTTTGAGCCACCAGCGAAGCCAGGCCACTTCCATGAGACACTTGGTGGGCACGCACCCCCTGTTCATGCAAACCCCACCTATGTCGTCCTTTTCCACGAGGAGCACCTTTGCTCCTAGCTGCCTCGCCCTTATGCTCGCAGCCACGCCAGCGGGCCCTCCGCCCAGGACCAAAAGGTCCCTCTTGTCCTCGACCATCTCTCACCTCATCCCAAAAGCAAAAGAGGCTCTTCTATCAGGGCCGCAAGCCCCTTGAGAAACCTGGCTGCTGGCGCCCCATCTATGATCCTGTGGTCCACAGTGAGACTCAGGACCATCATCTGCCTGAAGCCTATCTCCTCCTTTCCCCCATGCTTCAAGATGACCGGCTCCTCCCTCATGCGGCCCACTCCCAAGATGGCACTTTCGGGTCTATTGAGTATGGGGGTGAAGGCATCTATCCCAAGGTGACCCAGGTTGGTTATGGTGAAAGTCCCACCGCTTATCTCATCGGGTGTGAGCTTTCTGCTTCTTGCCTTATCGAAAAGGGACCTAAGAGCCCTCTCTATCTCCAGAATGGTCATCTTGTCAGCATTGGAAACCACTGGGACGATGAGCCCGTCTTCTAGCTCCATAGCCACACCGACATTTATGTCCTCCCACAAGATTATCCCCTGATCGGACAAAGTGGCATTGAGCTGTGGATGGTCTTTCAAAACAGTTGCCACCATCTTCACGAGGATCGCATTGTAAGAGATGCTGACGCCCATGGCCTGGTAGCGCACATTGAGTCTTTCTCTCAATCTCGCAAGCTCGGTCGCATCCACTCGGGAGGTGAGCGTCATCTGCGCGGTTTCCATGAGGCTCGAGTGCATATTTCGAGCAATGGCCTTCCTCATTCCACTGAGCTCGATCACCTTGGCGACCTTCCTCTCTGGGTAAGTCAGCCCTGCTCGGGCCTCGGGGAGGGCTTCCTCCCTAGTCTCCACAAAGGCCATCACATCCCTGCTCACTATCCGGCCCCCAGGCCCTGTTCCAGTTACTCCGGAGAGATCCACTCCCTTCTCCCTGGCGATCTTCCTGGCAAGGGGTGAGGCCTTTATTCTCTTTTCGCCCGAACTTGCTGGGGATGGAACTCGAGGAGGGGGAGGAGGCGGGGGTGGGGCCTCCTTCTGGATCTCTGGTCTTGCCTTGTGGATTGCCCCCACAATGGCCCCAACTGGGACCACAGAGCCCTCAGCCTCGATGATCTCCAGATAACCATCGGAGGGAGCCTCTATCTCGTAGGATATCTTCTCGGTCTCTATCACCAAGATGACCTCTCCCTTCTCCACCCGATCTCCGCTTTTCTTGTTCCACCTGGCGATCTTCGCCTCCCTCATGGTCATCCCCAATTTGGGGATCGCTATTTCCACTTTCATCTCAACTCCCTCTCCCATCTATGGCATCGACCCATCTTCGCCGTCTTCTCTTTCCGGACTTCCCCCAAGACCTCGAACTTCTATCTCAGCGAAATCCCAAAACATCCGGTACCCAGAGGACCAAGGGTGGGTAAAGAATTATGAGGACCAAGCCCAGAAACATGGACAGGAGAAGCCATGCAACCCACCTCACCGTAGACTCCATTGAGGCGCCACTCAGCCTGCAGCTCACCATGAGGTTCACTGCCATGGGCGGGGTGAATTGCCCCAAGGCTATGTTGTATGTCATCAGCACCCCGAACCAGACCAAGTTCCAATTGAAGCTCTGGGCCACTGGCACGAACAAGGGAAGGAAGATGAGGAAGATGGAGATTCCATCCAGGAACATCCCCACTATGACCAGGAAGAGCATGATTATCACTATCACTCCCAGCTCCCCGCCTCCCAGGGAGACGATTGCCTTGGCAATGGGATCCACTATGCCCATGGTGCTCGAGGCCCAGGCAAAGACGCTCGCCAGCCCCACCACGATCAAGATCACGGCTGAGGTCTCAGCGGATTCCACGAGAAGCTCGTAGAGGGCCCTCAGGGTCAAGCTCCGATAGATGAAGAACCCGACAATGAGCCCGTAGAAGACAGCCATCACAGCTGCCTCTGTGGGGGTGAACCATCCTGTTCTCATCCCGCCCAAGATGACGACAGGGGCCATCAAGGCCCAGAAGGCTTCCTTGAGGGAGCGCCAAAATGGAGGTTTTGGCTCCTTCACCGCTTCCTTTCCGAAATCGTGATGGATACTCAGGATAAGTGCGGGAACACTCAAGGCAATGCAAGCCAGGATCCCTGGCACTATCCCCGCTGCAAAAAGGGCGGGGACCGTGGCCGATGGCACAAGCACGCTGTAGATCACGAAGGCAACGGATGGGGGTATGAGGATGTCCGTGGAGCCGGCAGCAGCGGTGAGAGCGGCTGCGAATCCCGCTGGATAGCCCGCCCTTATCATGGCCCCCAGCATCACTCCCCCTACCGCTGCGGTGCAGGCAGGTCCAGAGCCAGAAATCCCTCCCACTATCATGGCCACCATCACTGTGACGACGGCAAGGGAGCCCCTCCCATGTCCTATGATGGAGGTGACGAACCTGAGGAGCCTGGATGCCACACCAGAGCGATCGAATATCGCCCCCGCAAGCACGAACATGGGAACAGCAAGGAGGGGATATTTAGCTATCCCAGCGTACACGTTGGTGGGAACGGCCATGATTCCGAGTCCGCTCGCCGCTATCACTATGGTGCCCGAAAGACCCAAGGAGGCTGCGATGGGGACCCCTCCTAGAAGAAGGAGGAAGAAAAT
>JAPWUY010000238.1 GCA_028275295.1 Thermodesulfobacteriota bacterium
GCGTGGGATGTCCTGGAGCATACCTAGTGTTAACCTGCTGAGTATCGGTCCTCATCTCATAGTTTGCGGATTCGGGCTTTTGGTTCTCACCCTCGGTTTCCTTCTCAAGAGACCCTTTGCCAGGCTTTCCCCTTATCTCAGCTTGGCAGGGGTGGTCTTGGCCTTCCTCGCTGTTGTGGCCCTCTGGGGGAGGAGTGAAGCTGGCTTCGGAAGGATGGTTGTGGTGGACTCCTTTTCCCTTTTCTTCCAGGCAGTTATCCTGGTGGCCGCTGGGGTGACGATTCTCATATCCATGGACTATCTGGCCCAAGAGGGGGTCGATCACTACGAGTACTATGTCCTGCTTCTCTTCGCAACCTTTGGAATGATGATGATGGCCTCCGCCCAAGAGTTGATCATGATATTCCTGGGTCTAGAGACCATGAGCATCTCCATTTATGTGCTGGCTGGGTGGCGCAAGGAGCATCCCAAGGGCCACGAGGGGGCCTTGAAGTACCTGCTGCTCGGAGCCTTCAGTAGCGCCTTTCTCCTTTATGGGATTGCCCTTGTATATGGGGCCACCGGCTCAACACACCTCAAGGATGTCGCTGACTTTCTCATGGGAAAAGGACCAGAAGGGAGGAGCCTGATCCTCCTCCTGGGCATGGGCATGCTCATTGTGGGGTTCGGATTCAAGGTGGCCTCGGTCCCCTTTCACATGTGGACACCGGATGTCTACGAAGGGGCTCCTTCCCCTATAACCGGGTACATGGCAGCAGGGGTCAAGGCTGCGGCCTTTGCTGCCTTTCTTCGGGTCTTCTTCTATAGCCTAGAGACCCTGCAGGCCGACTACTCCATGGTGCTGTGGATCCTAGCCGCAGTGACCATGACCTTGGGAAATGTCGTGGCAATAGCTCAGGAGAACATAAAAAGGATGCTCGCTTACTCCAGCATCGCCCACGCTGGTTACATCCTGGTGGGAATGGTTGCTGGGGGAGAGGAGGCCAATGCGGCCATTCTGTACTATCTCCTGGCTTACACACTGATGAACATGGGCGCTTTCGCCGTTGTCGTGGTGTACGGCCGCAAGGGCGAGGCGAACGTCATGATAGAGGACTACAGGGGGATGGGGACGAGATATCCTGTTTTGGGCGCTGCGATGGCCCTCTTCATGTTCTCCCTGGCAGGCCTTCCGCCGACCGCCGGGTTCATGGGCAAGTTCTACGTCTTTTCGGCCGCTGTGGCCAAGGGCTACGTGTGGTTAGTGGTGATAGCTGTGCTCAACTCTCTGGTTTCGGTCTACTACTATTTCCGGGTGACCATGAAGATCTACATGCAGGAAGCGGAAGGGGGAATAGAGGGCGTGAGCTTTGGGGCCCCAGTGGTAGTTGCTCTCGCTCTCATGGCTGTGGGAACCCTCTGGGTCGGAATATTCCCCAACTCTTACCTGGACCTGGCAAAGCAGGCCATACCCAGGCTCTTCTAGAAAAAGAGAGGATGGCTTCCTGACAAAGGCTAGGTGGGTTGTCAGAGGAGCATGCTGAGACCCGCCGGGGGGAGCTTAGTCCCCTTTTTCCTCGGTTCCATGGTTCTCCCTTTCGAAGAAGAAACATCTCTCTCCGAGATGGAAAGGTAGGAAGTGGCTGCTTTCCATGGCTAGAGTCTCTCCAAAAAGAGGGGCCGCGCTCTTAGGTGTTCTCACCCTCACTTGGGGGGTCGGATGGCCCATCATGAAGATAGCTCTTGAGGAAGTCCCTCCCTGGACCTTCCGCACATTGTGTTTGATTGTGGGGGGGACATTGACCCTTCTTCTTTGCAAGGCCAAGGGAGAAAGAATATCCGTTCCCAGAGATGAGATGGGGCCCCTAGCAATAGTGAGCTTCGTAAATGTGACCCTCTGGAACCTTTTCTCCGCATACGGCATAACGTTGATGGAAGCTGGAAGGGCAGCAATAGTCGCCTACACAATGCCCCTATGGGCATGCCTCCTGGGAAGGTTTTTTCTCAAAGAGAGAGTCGGGCCAGGGAGATGGGCCGCTTTGACAAGTGGACTTTTGGGATTGGCTCTGCTCATGGGACCAGAGGTGAATCGTCTGGGCAAGGCCCCCCTTGGATCCCTCATGATGCTGTGTGCTGCAATCTCTTGGGCCCTGGGGACAGTGCTCATCAAGAGGAGGGAGTGGAAGACCCCCATGGGGGTATTTGCCGGACTTCAGCTTATTGTGGGCGGTCTTCCAGCCTTGGTGGGTATGGTCATTTTGGAGCCCGCATTTTGGGAGATAGAGGCGTCCCTCTCGGGGTGGCTCGCAACGGCCTACATCGTGTTCGTTGGAGTGGTATTCGGCTACTGGGGCTGGCTCCTGTTAGTCGAGGCTTTTCCCGTAAGCCTCGCTTCCCTAGGGACCATGGCCGTGCCAGTGATCGGCATCGTATCTGGAGGGATCCTTCTGGGAGAGCCCATTGGGGTGAGGGAGGTGATCTCCTTGGTCCTGGTCGTGGGGGGAGTGGGTGGAGTTTTGCTAGGGCAAAGGGGATCCAAGGGAGGATGAGAGGGGTCAAAGGGAACTCACCTTCCTGATTGCATCGGCTTGGAGAAACCAGAGCTCGAATTCCAAAACGCCTTTCTCTCCGAGCATCTCCTTCAAGGCCCTGATATAGTGGGACCCTTGGCTCGAGTATACGGCACAGAGCCCTTCCATTTCCTCTGAAGTGGCTATGGAATCGGTCTTGTAGTCCGCCACAATCAAATGGCCACTCTCGGGGTCTCTGTAAAGAAGGTCCACGGCTCCAGCAAAGAAGCCGACTGGTCCCTCATCTTCCTCCGGTGCTAGGAGGAGAGGGAGCTCCCTCGCGACAATGTGTCCCCTGATCTCCTCCATTCTCTTGAGGATCCTTCCCCTCCTTAGGCCCAAGAATATTCCTTTTATCCTTTGGATCCCGGCCTCCCTTTGCTTCTCGTCCGACAAGGATCTCCTCAGTTCCTCGAGGCAAAACCCCTCTATCCTCTCGAGTTCATGTTCTATGCTTCGCTCAAAGTCGAGGGATTCGAGTCCCCTATGACATATGTCCCCCACGAGCATCGCGAGGGATCTCTGATCCTCTCCCCTGAGGTGAAAACCTCTCCTCCTGAAGTGCTCTTCCAGTGCCCAATGAGCCTCCTCTGACATAGCTTCATGCCAAGGCCTTTCCATCCTCTTTCGGGAGGCCTCCTGTAGCTTTTGGAGCTCCTCGTGGTCTTTCTCCAGTTTTTCCTCGGATGGAAAGACCTCGATGCCTTCGGAAGGCCTCAAGGGCTCCATCTTCGGCTCTCCTTCCTCGAGGAACCTCCATAAGACGCCAAACTGATCTCTCCATTCCTTGGGCTGGGATTGATCTTTCTGGGGGGTACAGTCTTTTTTCCATGGTCCATCTTTTCTCTTCGTCAAGAGGTTGGCATACGTGTTCTTCCCCTTGGATTCCTCGCAAAATTTCCCCGCGATGACGAGGCGTACCTTTGCCCTTGTCATGGCCACATAGAGGGTCCTCACGAGCTCTGCATCGGATATCTCCCTCTCCCTCTCTTGGACCTCAAAATAGCCCAAACTGGGAAAGCCCATAAGGCAACATTCCCAACCGTCCCTTGTACGATGCACCTTGGTCACCCTACCCTCGTCCTCTCGGGTGCCTTTGTGGGCCTGCATTATGTATAAGTGGGAGAAGTCCAGCCCCTTGGCCCTGTGGATGGTCATCACCCTGACGCCATCTTCTTGGGCCTTCTCGGGACTGGCTTGCTCCATCTCCGCAAGCTGCCTTGCCGAAGATCTGAGGAGCCTAGCAACTGAGCCAGGGTTTCCTCCTGTTTTCTCCAAGGCGTCGAGAAGCCATCTGAAAAATCGCTCGAGATTCGCAACCCTGTATCTCCCCAGGTGTTTGGCCCCTTCGGTCACTTCCAATAGGCTCAGGTTTCTCAGTTTTTCCACGAATACATCGTGGGGGTCCTCCCTGAAGGATTTCCTCAACCTAGCTATTGCCTCCAAAGCGCTCAGTGTGCTCCACTGCCACCCCTTTATTTCCTTTATCCCCGGGATTGTCTCGGGAAGCGATGAGGCTACCTCCGAAATCATCTCTTTCAGGGCCTTCAACTTCTTCGGGTCAGGCTCGGCAAGTTGAGCTACAGCCTCGGGAAAACGTCTGCTCCATAAGCCTATCCAGGCAGCATCGGGAACGCCAGCCGCCCCTGAGCGGAGAAAACCTATAAGGGAGATCTGGTCCAGTGGATCCAAAACCGTCAAGACCAAGGATATGGCATCGAGGACCTCCCTCCTTCTGAAATAGTTCTTGTCCACTGAGGCAGAGTAGGGGATCCCGGCCCTCCTGAGTTCCTGCAGGTAATGCTCCAGATCCGATGTCGTCCTCAAAAGGATTCCTATCTCCGACCAAGGGACCTTGGCTTCCTCGTGAAGCCGAACGAGATCCATGGCCAGGGCCCTGGCCTCGCGGGATAGGGCTCGGGACGCTGGAACTTTTTCTTCCTTGGGGTTCATCTTGA
>JAPWUY010000239.1 GCA_028275295.1 Thermodesulfobacteriota bacterium
GAAACTCACCCTGGATGAGTATTTAGCTAGGGTGGTCACGGAGACGAGGATAGCCACAGGCCGCCAGAAGCTCGCACAGCACAGGGGGCTTCTCGAGGAGGTTAGGGATATCTATGGCACGCCCCCGGAGATAATGGTCGCTCTCTGGGGCATAGAGTCCGACTATGGGAGACTTCCCGGAAGCTTTCCCGTGATAGGCTCCGTTGCTACCCTGGCATACGATGGAAGGAGATCATCCTATTTCAGGAAGGAACTCCTTTTCGCCCTCATGATCCTGGACCAAGGTCACATATCCCTGGCCGAGATGACCGGTTCATGGGCTGGTGCAATGGGACATTTCCAGTTCATGCCTTCCACTTTTGTGGATTATGCGTTGGATGCCAATGGGGACGGTAGGAAAGACATATGGCACGACTTCAAGGACGCGCTATTTTCCGCAGCCCACTACCTCCGCGCCATGGGTTGGAGGAGAAACCTCCCTTGGGGCACAGAGGTGAGGTTGCCAGAGGGCTTCGACCCGAGCCAGATAGGGCCTAACCAGAAGAGGCCTGTGAGGGGATGGGCCTCTACGGGGGTGAGAAAGCTCGACAATAGTCCCCTCGAGACCCATTGGGAGGGAGACACATGGATAGTTTGCCCCCAATTCCCCAGAGGAAGGGCATTTCTCGTCACAGAAAGTTATAGGGCCATCTACCGCTGGAATCCATCCAACTCCTTCGCGGTGGCAGTGGGAGTCCTCTCGGACAAGATCGGGGCAGAGAATTGACGAGGGAGGTGAAGCCGTGGATCCATTTCTCAATGAGGAACAGGTCGAAATCCAAAAGGCAGCGAGAAAGTTCGCCTTGGGTGAATTTCCCCAAGTGGCCGAGCAACTGGACAGGGAGGAGACTTATCCCTTTGATCTTCTCAAGAAGGCCGCCTCTTTGGGATTCATAGGGGCTTGGATTCCCGAGGAGTACGGTGGCCCAGGACTTGGCTTCCTGGAGGCCAGTCTCATAACCGAGGAATTCTGGAGGGTGGACCCTGGATGTTCCTCCATTTTGTCCGCTTGTTTCGGAGGGCAGATGATCCTCTACTACGGAACCGAGGAGCAGAAAAAGAAATACCTCAGCCCTATCCCGGCAGGGGAGAAGATAATGGGCTCCGCCATAACCGAACCCAATGCGGGAAGCGATGTCGCTGGAATAAGGACGAGGGCGACAGTGGATGGAGACCATTTCGTCATAAATGGAACGAAGATGTTCATAACCAATGCCACCATAGCGGATTACTTCGTGGTCCTGTGTCAGACGGATCCCGAGGCCGAAAAACGCCACGCCAGGTTCAGCGTTCTCATTGTGGAGGCTGACAGGCCAGGACTCACGAGGCGAAAGATCCACAACAAATTGGGAATAAGGGCTTCGGACACGGGTGAGCTTGTCTTCGAGGATGTAAGAGTCCCCAAGGAGAACTTGGTAGGGGAAAGGGGAAGGGGATTTTACCAGTTCATGGACTTCTTTGACAGGACGAGGGTGAATGTGGCGTCTCAGGCAGTGGGACTGGCCCAGGGGGCCCTGGATAGGGCCATCGCGTACTCCAAGCAGAGGGAAGTGTTCGGATCTAGCCTCGCCTCTTTCCAGGTGACTCAGTTCAAGCTCGCTGAGATGGCGACCAGGATAGAGGCCTCGAGGGCCCTGGTCAGGCAAGCGGCTTGGAAGCTGGACAGGGGAGAGGTGGACACGAAGCTCATCGCAATGGCCAAGTGGTTCTCGGGGGAGACGGCTGTCAGGGTGGTGGACGAGGCCCTGCAGATCCACGGTGGCTACGGGTTCATCGGGGAGTACGATATATCCAGGCTTTACAGGGACGCCAAGATCGTGGAGATCTACGAGGGAACCAAGGAGATAGAGAAGATCATAATAGGGAGAAGACTCCTCAAGGACTGACCCTCCGAGAGAAGAGGGCGGGATAGCCCGCCCTCTTTCAAGATCTTGTGTCCATTCTTCCCCGTGCTCGGAATATATTGTGTTTTCTCTTGCCATCCCCTGAGGGCGAGGCTATAATGAGGTGCGTCCAAATGGAGAGTCGAACCTCTGGGGTTTTGTCCCTTTCGGGCTGGGCCCTAGGGTGGGTCTTTTGAAAGCGAGGGGTCGTCATGGTGAAGAGGAAAAAGGCCATCGAACTATCGGCAAATGCCTTGAGGGTGCTTGAGAGGAGATACCTCACCAGGGACGAAGGGGGGAGGATCATCGAGACACCCGAAGAGATGTTCAGGAGGGTGGCCAGGGCTGTGGCTCAGGCTGACGAGAACCCCAGGGAGGCCGAGGAGGTCTTTTTCAGAATGATGGCGTCCTTGGAATTCCTTCCCAACTCTCCGACCCTCATGAACGCAGGCAAAGAGTTGGGGCAGCTTTCGGCCTGCTTCGTGCTTCCTGTCGAGGACTCCATGGAGGAGATCTTCGAGGCTGTAAAGCATACGGCCATGATCCACAAGTCCGGAGGTGGGACTGGCTTTTCCTTCAGCAGGCTGAGGCCAAAGGGATCCACAGTGGCATCCACTGGAGGGGTCTCTAGTGGGCCAGTATCCTTCATGAAGGTATTCGACACCGCAACGGATGTCATCAAGCAAGGGGGGAAGAGAAGGGGGGCCAACATGGGGGTTCTCCGGGTGGATCATCCCGATATAAGGGAGTTCATATATGCCAAGGAGGACCCATCCAGGTTCACCAATTTCAACCTCTCAGTGGCCATAACCGATGCCTTCATGCAGGCCCTGGAGAAGGGAGAGAATTACGATCTCGTGGATCCACACACCAAAAGGGTGGTGGAGTCGGTCTCGGCCAAGGAGATATTCCATGAGATCGTGTACCAGGCGTGGAAGACCGGAGATCCAGGGGTTCTCTTCATAGACAGGATAAACAAGGACAATCCCACCCCTTTCTTGGGGCAATTCGAGGGAACCAATCCGTGCGGGGAACAGCCCCTTCTGCCTTACGAATCTTGCAATCTGGGTTCCATAAACCTGGCCAAGATGGTCAAGAGGAAAAACGGCAATTGGACCCTGGACGAGGGAAAGCTCGATATCACCGTTTTCCAGGCTGTGAGATTCCTGGACAATGTGATCGATGTTAACCGCTATCCCCTCCCCCAGATAGAGGAGATGACGAAGGGCAATAGGAAGATAGGTCTGGGAGTGATGGGATTTGCGGATCTTTTGATCCTTCTGGGAATCCCCTACGACTCCACCGAGGCGGTGAGGGTCGCGAGGAAGTTGATGAGCAGGATCAGGAAAAAGGCGAGGGAGGCTTCAGCCAAACTCGCCCAGTCCAGAGGACCATTTCCCAACTATGAGAGGAGTATCTATCCGGAGATGGGGATACCTCCCTTGAGAAATGCAACCACCACAACCATAGCCCCAACTGGGACCCTGAGCATAATAGCCGGATGTTCAAGTGGGATAGAGCCCCTCTTTGCGGTCTCCTACATAAGGCGAGTCCTGGACAACGAGGAACTGGTGGAAGTGCATCCCCTGTTCGTGGAGGTGGCCAAAAGAAGGGGCTTTTACAGAGAGGAGCTCATGAGACAGATAGCTTCCAGTGGAAGCATTCAACGCTTTGATGAGATACCCGATGATGTCAAGAGGGTTTTCGTCACGGCCCACGACATAGCGCCCGAGTGGCATGTCAAGATCCAGGCCGCATTCCAGGAGTTCACCGACAATGCGGTTTCCAAGACGGTGAATTTTCCCCACGATGCCACACCCGAGGATGTGGCTCAGGTATACCTTTTGGCCTATCGCCTGGGATGCAAAGGGGTGACCATCTACAGAGACAGAAGCCGCGACACACAGGTACTGAACATAGGGAGGTGTGCCCCTGCGGAGCTGGCCAGGGTAAGCTACCAATTACAGGAAAGAGGCCCCTCCACATATCCCGAGGCGGCCAGAACTTCAGGGGGCAGCGAAGGGAGACCACCTCAGATAGCGCCCAGGCCGAGGCCACCTGTGACCCATGGGGTCACGGAGAGGATAGGAACAGGGTGCGGGAAGCTTTATGTGACAGTGAACTATGACGATGAGGGGATCTGCGAGGTTTTTGCCCAGATGGGAAAATCCGGGGGTTGTGCTGCGTCCCAGATAGAGGGCATAAGCAGGCTCATCTCCCTGGCTTTGAGGTCCAGGGTGAGCGTGGATGCTATCATAAAGCAGATAAAGGGGATCAGATGCCCTGCTCCTCTATGGGGAAAGGGAGGAATGGTCCTGTCTTGCGCAGATGGAATAGCGAGGGTGTTGGAGCATCAGACGGGAAAGGAAGGGGCGGAGGGATCTGAGGGGAGTTCACCTCCGAGGTTGTGGGGGAGGTATCCCAATGGCCTCATAGTGGGGTCGTGCCCCGAGTGCGGGGGAGCTGTGGAGCACGCAGAGGGCTGTGAGGTGTGCAGGTTCTGCGGGTTCACGAGGTGCGCGTGAAGGTGGGGTGTGGTGGATTATGGCAACGGAAAAAAGTATTGACGGAGTGG
>JAPWUY010000240.1 GCA_028275295.1 Thermodesulfobacteriota bacterium
ATAAACTCCCTTTTCCGAAGGGGTGCGAAGGTCCTCTACGAGCCCTTGGCCCAGGTGCATGTCTCTGGCCATGGGAGCAGGGAGGAACTGAAGCTCATGATACACCTGACCCAGCCCGAGTTCTTCATCCCCATCCACGGGGAATTTCGACATCTTGTGCAGCACAAGGAATTGGCAGTGGAAGTGGGAGTTGAAGAACGAAAAGCCATCCTGGCCCAAAATGGAGAGATTTACAGGATTCACGAGAAGGGCATTGAGAAAATAGGGTGCATACCAGCTGGCCGCATCTATGTGGACGGAAAAGGGGTGGGGGATGTGGAGGAGACTGTGTTGAGGGACAGGCAGCATCTGGCAGAAGATGGACTGGTTGTGGCGATGGTCGTCCTCCACAGCCCCACGGGAGAGATTCTCTCGGGGCCAGAGGTCTTCTCCAAGGGTTTCATCCTGGAAGGAGAGGAGACCCGAATAATGATGGAAGCGAGACAGCTCGTCCTCAATGCCCTTAGGGACATGAGGGATGCCTCGGAAAGTGAGAGGCCAGAGGATCTAGAGGCAGAGCTCAGAGTGGTTCTGAGAAGGTACTTCTGGAGGACAGTGGGAAGAAAGCCCATGATAATGCCTGTGGTGATGAGACTTTGATGGGCGAAGGGGAGAAGGAATGGGGGAAAGCCACCTCAAAGGCGAGGGGACGATGGCCAAGCCCACTTCGTTCCTCCTGAACTGGGAGAAGAGGGAATCTCCCCTGGCCCCCATGACGGGAAATCATTGGAAGATGGGGGCTCCCCCAATCAGATGAAGTGGACGGGAGTGAGGGCGGAGAGGCTCTTGGCAACATGAGGCGCAAGAAAGAGATAGCAGAAAGGGCCCGGGGGACAGTGAGAAGAGCAGCTTTGGAGCTTTTCGGCCTTGCCGTGTGGGGTCTTTCCGCATATTTGCTCATGAGCCTTCTTTCCCACTCGGATATGGATCCCTCCTTCAACCGATCGGGAAGCGCATCGGTTGTGAGGAATTGGGGCGGGATCGTGGGGGCCTATGTTTCGGATCTGGTCCTTCAGATCTTCGGGGTCGTGGGATACGGTCTTATCGTCTTTGGGGCCTGGGCTGGCTGGAGGCTCATAAGATCGGGGGAGCTCTCCCTGACCTCCTTACAGGTCTCTGGCATTGGGCTGGGTGCAGTCGCAACATGTGGCATAGTGCACGTGCTTGGAAGAGCATTCGGTGGGACCCCACCTCTCGAGAAGGCAGGAGGAATAGTAGGCTACATTCTCTGTTCATTGCTCTTGGGATATTTGAATCCTGGAGGCACTTGGCTCTTTCTCCTCCTTCTTCTTTGCGTGAGCCTCATCCTCGCGAGTAGAGCTGGGGTCCTCAACCTCTTCAGAGTTCCCTTTGGGATAGTTAGGGAGCCCTTGAGGCGAGTCGTCGAGAAACTCAAGCCCGAGGCTCGGGCAGCGAGCAAGGCCAAAGGCCCTCCCAGGATCGTGAGGAGAAAAGGGCCCAAGATAGAAGAGCCGGAAATAATAGAGCTCCCCCGGAAGCCCCCCGCCAAGCTGAAGCCAGTTCAGGACACTCTGCCTTTTGCCGGGAAAGGGGGTTACAGGTTCCCTCATCTGGCCCTCCTGGATGAGCCACCTCCCAGCGAGTTCAGGGTGGACAGGGAGACCCTCAGGACAAACGCGATCCTTCTGGAGAGGAAGCTTGCGGATTTCGGGGTCCAAGGGAAGGTGACCGAGATACATCCAGGCCCGATAGTGACCCTCTACGAATTCGAGCCAGCTCCAGGAGTCAAGATAAGCAGGATAGTGAGCCTTCAGGACGATCTGGCCATGGCTTTGCGGGCCCTGAGCATAAGGATAATAGCGCCCATCCCCGGGAAGGCTGCAGTGGGTGTGGAGATCCCCAATGCCAGAAGGGAGACGGTTTTTCTCCAAGAGATACTCGCCTCGGAAGCCTTCCAGAAGGCCACCCACAAGCTCACCATTGCCCTGGGCAAGGACACTGTAGGCCGTCCTGTGGTGGCAAACTTGGCCTCAATGCCCCATCTCCTAATAGCTGGGGCCACTGGCTCTGGCAAAAGTGTCTGCCTCAACGCCATAATCACGAGCATTCTTTTCAGGGCAACCCCCGAAGAAGTCAAATTCCTCATGGTGGATCCCAAGAGGTTGGAGCTCTCCGTTTACAGGGACATCCCCCATCTCCTTCATCCAGTGGTTGTGGAGCCAAGAAAGGCAGCTGTGGCCCTGGGATGGGCGGTGAGGGAGATGGAAAGGCGCTATCGGTGGATGGAACGCCTGGGGGTCAGGAACATAGATAGGTACAACGCGCGAATGGCGAAAGGTGGAGTCCCCACGACCCCTTGGTCCTCGGAAGAGCAAGAGGCCCTGCCCGAGAGGCTACCTTACATAGTGGTCGTCATAGACGAATTGTCCGACCTGATGATGGTTGCCTCCAGGGATGTGGAGGAAGCGGTCCTCAGGCTCGCTCAGATGGCCAGGGCAGCGGGGATTCACCTGGTAGTCGCGACCCAGCGACCCTCCGTCGACGTGCTCACGGGAACCATCAAGATCAATCTGCCGGTCCGCATAGCATTCCAGGTGACCTCCAAGTTCGACTCAAGGACCATCCTCGACACCCAGGGAGCAGAACATCTCCTCGGGGCCGGGGACATGCTCTTTTTGCCACCCGGAACAGCTGGTCTCCAGAGAATCCACGGGGCGTACGTCTCCGAAGGCGAAGTCAAGAGAGTGGTGGACTTCCTCAAGCAGCAGGCAGCCCCTCGCTACGATCCCACTGTGCTCCAGCCCTCTTCGGATTCGTCCGAGGAGGAGGGAGACGCTTTCATGGACGAGAAGTACGAGGAGGCCGTAGCCCTTGCCAAGAGACTGAGACAGGTCTCCATCTCCTCCATCCAGAGGCATCTGCGCATAGGATACAATAGAGCTGCTAGGATAATCGAGAGGATGGAAGCTGAGGGGATAGTTGGTCCGGCAGACGGAAGCAAGCCCAGGGAAGTATTGGTGCGCTCTGGTGATTCGTGATACGATCGAGAGAGGACATTCTGGGATTCCCGCACGCGGAAGGATGAGATGGAAAAGGGGAAGAGGGCCTGGGTTCTATTCTCCATATTGACATTGATACTGGGGTTCGTCCCCACGACAGATGGCCAGCCAGCTGCCCAAATCCTAGCAAGGCTTCAAGAGCACTACCAGAGAATCAAGACCTTGGAGGCTGAATTCCATCAGGAGACCACCTTGCCCATAACGAGCAGAGTGACCAGGGCAAGGGGAAAGATGTATCTCAAGCTGCCAGGGAAGATGCGCTGGGAGTACTGGGAAGGCCAGGACAAACTCGTGGTCATCAACAATGGAATCATGTGGTTTTACGAACCAGAGGAGAGACAGGTGACCGTCACGGACCTGAGCAAGGTCCCCAATTCCCAGGAGCTCCTCACATTCCTCACAGGGATAGGGGACTTGAAAAGGGATTTCTTGGTCAATGAGACAGTCACAACGAGGGAAGGATCCATACTCATACAACTTTTGCCCAAAGCAGCAAGGTCCCAATGGAAAGCCCTGTGGCTAGTGGTGGATGGTTCCTCGTACAACGTCCTCCAAACTTCCTTCGAAGGAATTCAGGGAGAGAAGACCATCATCTCCTACACCAACATCCGAGAGGATGTGGAGTTGCCAGAGGAACTCTTCTCCTTCCAGATCCCCGAAGGGGTGGATGTCCTGAATTACCCCACCGAGGAAAAGGCCCATTGAACAGAATGGCTCCCAAAGTTCATCTGGTGAGCCTAGGCTGCCCCAAGAATTCCATAGACAGCGAGATTCTCCTTTGTACGCTCCTCCGAGAGGGCTACGAGCCGACCCCGGACCCCCAAGAGGCGGATCTCATATTCGTCAATACCTGTGCCTTCATCGAGAAGGCCAGGGAGGAGGCAGTGGAGACGATCCTCGAGATGGCTTCCTGGAAGGAGCTGGGAAGATGCAAGGGGCTCATCGTGGTGGGCTGTCTTGCCCAGAGATATGGCGAGGAGCTTCTGGATCTCATGCCTGAGGTCGACCTCTTTCTGGGGACAGGTGAGATCCCGAAGGTGCGACACCATCTCGAGAACCTCCAAAAGACAAGGAGATACTGTCAGCTGAGTTCTCTCCGATACATTTTGGAAGAGGAGCCGGGGTCGAGAAGACTGGTCTCGGGCCCCACAGCCTATGTTCGAATAGCTGAGGGATGTTCCAACAGGTGCTCTTACTGCGCGCTGCCAGCCATAAGGGGCCCCCTGAGAAGCAGGCCTTTGAATTCCATAGTGCGGGAGGTGAGGGACCTCGTGGAGAGGGGAGTGAGGGAGGTGATCCTGGTAGCTCAAGACACGACTTCCTATGGGAAGGACCGCTCTGGGACGAGCGAGCTTCCCCAGCTTCTCTCGGAGCTGGACAGAATAGAGGGCCTGCACTGGTTGAGGGTCATGTACGCGCATCCCAGGGG
>JAPWUY010000241.1 GCA_028275295.1 Thermodesulfobacteriota bacterium
AGCCTGTTTATCCTCTCTGTTACCTTTTCCTCGTGGCCGAGAGCTTCCTGGAACACCATCAAGGGGCTTTCCCAGTGGGAAGGTGGCTTCTCGATTCGGTCCAGATGAACTGCGCCTCCCCTCTCCAGGATGAAGTCGAAAAACTTGGCCGCATGGGTGAGCTCCTCCAAGGCCTGGACCCTCATCCATTTGGCGAAGCCCGACAAACCCTTGGAGTGGAAGTGGGCAGCCATGGACAGATACAGGTAAGAGGAGAACAATTCCCAATTGAGCTGCTCGTTCAGGGCATTCTCGATTCTCTCTTTCATCACCTCATCCTTTCCAAAGACCGTGCAAGTTACAGAATTCCCTGGCAAAGGCTCCCTCTGCCTTGACTGGGAAAAAGGCCTCTGGAGACTGGCCTGGCTTGAGAAACTCCCTGTAAGCTTTGTCTCCCACGACCAGCTCTATCCACTCTATGTAGTGCTTCTCCTCCATGGGGTGGGGAGCGCTACCCACCTTCACCTTGATCCCTCCCTCGACTCGCTCCAAGACGGGGACGTGTTTCTCCAAAGAGGCATCCACCACGTTTTCTGCTAGAAACTTCATCGGTTGACCGCAGCAGACGAGCTGACCGACCCCTCCGTGGAGCACCTCGACCATGTTTCCGCACACCTCGCACTTGTAAACCTGCAGCTTCTCCGCCATTTGCTTCTTCCTCCTTTCTCGAGATTTTCAAATCCGAGCCCATCGGGGCCCGTGGCTCACCTGATCCTTTCAATGGCCTCGAGAACTTCCTCGTAATCGGGCTCCTTCGTTATCTCCTTGACCCACTGGGAGTAAGTGAGGACCCCATTTCTGTCCACTACGAAGACGGCCCGGGTGAGGAGCCTCAGCTCCTTTATCAAGGTTCCATAAGCCAGACCGAAGCTCGCATCCCTGTGATCGGAAACAGTTCGAACCCTGTCAACTCCTGCCCCAGCACACCATCTCCTCTGGGCAAACGGCAAGTCCATGCTCACCACCACCACTTCCACGTCCTGGCCCAGATTCACAGCCTCTTGATTGAATCTCCTGGTCTCCATGTCGCATACTGGAGTATCCAGGGAGGGCACGGAACAGAGGACACATATCTTTCCCTTGAAAGAACCGAGCCCCACTGGCTTGAGCTCCACATCCAGGGCCTGAAACTCCGGAGCTGGCATCCCAAGGGCTGGCTCCTCACCCAGGAGGGTGAGGGGGCTTCCCTGAAAGGTGACGATCCCTTTTCTCTCCACCATCTTTCGCCTCCAGTAACCCGTCAATAGTTCTCAACCAGGAGCTCGTAGTAGGCCCTGGGATGATCACACGCGGGACAGACTTCAGGGGCTTCCAGGCCCTCGTGGAGGTAACCACAGTTTCTGCATCGCCATACCACAGGCTGGTTTTTCCTGAAGACCGTGCCCTTTTCCACATTTCTGGCGAGCTCGCGGTAGCGCCTTTCATGTTGCTTTTCAGCAACCGCTATGGCGTCGAAGACCTTGGCTATGGAATCGAAGCCCTCTTCCCTCGCCACTTGAGCGAAACTGGGATACATGATCGTGTGCTCGTAATTCTCGCCCGAGGCCGCAGCCAGCAGATTCTCCAAGGTGTTTCCGATCTTGCCCGCTGGGAAGGCTGCGGAAATCTCCAAATCTCCACCTTCCAGGAATCCGAACAATCGCTTTGCGTGTTCCTTTTCCTGGTCGGCTGTCTCCTGGAAGATCCAGGCTATCTGCTCGTAGCCCTCCTTCCTTGCCTGACTTGCGAAGTAAGTGTAGCGGTTTCTCGCCTGAGATTCCCCTGCAAAGGCCGTCAAGATGTTCTTCTCGGTCCTCGTCCCCCTAAGCTGCATCCTCTCACCTCCTGTGGCTCAGTTTCCTCCCCTGCAAAGGGAGCATTCGACCAAAATCTCCAAGTTCCAATCCAGAACCTTGTTGCCGCAGATCTCCCCAGGTAGCTCGATGGAAAGCCCCTCCACCTCATGGGGCAAGTCAAAGAACCTCCCACAGAGGGCACATCGCATGTGGTGGTGCGGTTCCATTCTTCCGTCAAAATGAGCCCTTCCCCTCTTGCCCTTGAGCTTTCTGACAAGACCCAGGGAGGCCATGAGTTCCATATTCCTGTACACTGTAGCAAGACTCGTCCTGGGGAGCCTCCTTCGGACCCTCTCCAGGAGCTCATCCGCCGATGGATGGTCAAGGGAAGACTTGAGCTCCTCGAGAAGAACCCTCCTCTGAGGGGTCATCACCATCTTCTCCTTGCGCCTCAAAGACCCACGACCCTTCTTTCAGTAATTCATGGCCATCTCGCACCGAGCCAGAGGGGATCCTGGCTTAAATGCGACTTGCTTTTATTTAAACAGCCCCTCCCGAGGAGTCAATAGGGGCTTTTTGGCGAGGATGTGAGAAGGGTAGGGCGACCTCCCGATGGGGTCATTCAATGGGCATTGTGGCTTCTTGGAGCCAAGCCAGGTCCTCACCCTCGAGGTTGGGGGAGAGGAGGTCACGGATGGTTCGGTGATAGGAATTTATCCAGGAGATCTCCTCTTCCCGGAGGAGTTCCACTGATATGAGGCTCCTTTCCAGGGGGATCATGGTCACAGGCCGAAATCCCAGAAAGGGCCCATGGGTTCCGTGTTCCATGGGAAGCTCTATCACCTCCATCACATTCTCGATTCTGATTCCCAGTGAGCCCTCTTCGTAGTAACCGGGCTCGTTTGTGAGGAACATTCCTGGCTCCAAGGGCACTCCCTTGTCTTTGGGAGATATGCTCTGGGGACCTTCGTGGACATTCAGGAAACACCCAACGCCATGGCCTGTCCCATGCATGTAGTCCATACCCACCTCCCAGAGGGGTCTTCGGGCCAGGGAGTCGAGCTGTCTTCCAGATGTGCCCTTGGGAAAAGGGGTAGTGGAAAGGGCTATGTGGCCTTTGAGGACCCTGGTGTATTTCTCCCTCTGGTCATCTGTCACGGGGCCTAGGGCAATGGTCCTCGTGGCATCGGTCGTTCCATCGAGGAAGTGACCACCCGAGTCCACCAAGACCAAACCATGGGGCCTGAGTTCTATGGCCCGTTCATGGCTGGGCCTGTAGTGCACAATGGCCCCATTGGGGCCGTATGCCACTATGGTCTCGAAGCTGGCGGCTATGTAACCGGGGAGCCCTTCTCTCAGGGTGTCCAATCTCTCCGCTGCGATCTTCTCGGTTATCCCTCCTCTTGGAACCTCTTCCTTTATCCATCTCATGAACCTGACCCAGGCCAAAGCATCCCTTATATGGCAATCCCTCATGCCTCTTCTCTCAGCCGGGCTCTTGACTGCCTTGGCCCGAGCGATGGGACTCAGGGACTCCAAAGGTCTTGGCCCTTCTTCCAAGAGTTCCAGGATCCTCTGGTTCGCCCCTTGGGGATCAACCCAGAATCTGAGACCTGCCTTGGCCAACTTCCTCAAATGGGGCTCGAAATCCCCATAAGGCCGAATCTCCAGAACTGGTTCGATGGCATCTCTCGCCTCCCTGGTCAATCTGCCCCCATCGGTGAAAAGGAAGGCATCTTGTTGGAGGATGATCAAGTAGCTCAGGAAAACGGGACTGTAGGGCACGTCTTTTCCCCTCAGGTTCAAGACCCAGGCTATCTCATCCAATCGGCTGACTACCAGTCCCTGGACCCTTTTTCTGGCCATCTCCCCTCTCACCATCGCCAGCTTTTCCTCGACCGAGGATCCACAATACTGGGACGCCAAAGGCCAGATGAGCTCCGATGGAGCAGGGGGTCTGTCCTGCCAGAGGAGGTCGACGAGATTGTCTTCCAGGGAAACGAGCTCCATCCCCCCATCCGAGAGTTCTCTTTTGAGTCTTCTCGCCTCGTCTGCGGAAAAAAGCCTAGGATCTATGCCTACCTTCTTCCCAGGTGGGAGGTTCTGGAGCAACCACTCCTGGGGCTCTGGAACCCCTGACAGTCCCATTCTCATCAAGGTGAATAGATCCCTGTCGAGCTCCTCTTGGGCCTGGAGGTGATATCTTCCGTCTGTCCAGAGGAGAGCCTGAGATGAGGTGACGAGAAGGGTTCCACTCGATCCTGTGAATCCGCTCAGCCACTGGATTCTCTTTGCCCTTTCGGGGACGAACTCACCTTGGTGCTCGTCTTGGGAGGGGATGATATAGGCTTCAAGGCCCCTCTGGGCCATGAGTCCCCTGAGGTCCTGGAGTCTTTTGGCAAAAAGCGAGGTGTTCCTCATCCTGAAAGGTCCTCTCCTCTCAACCCTTTCGTGTCTCCGATCCCATTGACTCCAATGATGCACCTGGCTTCCGAAGTGTCAAGTGGAGTCCGAGGAAAAGAACCGTGTAACTCCCGCTAGAGGGGGGATCGCCTCCCTAACGAGTCTGCAACTTGGGCCCTTGGGTTTCGCTCTTCCAGGGCAGAAGGGCTTTCTCCAAGGTTGCCAGGAGCCAGTTGGACAAAAGTCCCAATAGGGCGA
>JAPWUY010000242.1 GCA_028275295.1 Thermodesulfobacteriota bacterium
CTAACGGCACATGTCCCGGTCAAGCCCGTGCCTTCCTCGCGGGCGTGCGGAGCCCGCCCCTCCGCGGGGTGGACGATTTGAGTTACGATGGCCTTGCGGGGAAGTGCCTGAGATGAGGCGGAAAGTGATTTTCTCGGAGGGATGCGCTCTGCGCGTCCGCAAACACGGGCCGGACGGAGGTCGAGGCATAACATGATTATCGTGGGCAAGTGAAGGCCTTGTGGCCAAAAGGACACATGCCCCGGTCAAGCGCGAGCGTTCCCCGCGGGCGTGCGGAGCCCGCCCCTCCGCGGCGAGGCCGAGCCGACGGTGTCCGGCCTTGAGAGATGAGGCCCCGAGAATGCGCGGGAGTTGGTTTTCTCGGAGGGATGCGATCTGCGCGTCCGCGTGGGGAGGACGGACCCAAGCCGGAGCGCGTCATGATTGCCGGGGGTGAGCGAAGAACCGAGGGCCTAGCGGAGACATGCCCGGGTGAAGCCAAATCCGTTCTCGGTGGGCGTCGAGAGCCGGCTCCTTGTATATTGAAGGGGGCTCAGAGGGAGCTTGCGAGGCTTTGGGCCAAGAAGGACTTTTTTCTTGTGGAGTGAGAATGGGATGGAGCTGGAATCTGGGGAAGGCCTCATACCTTGCAGGGTCAGGAGCCCCGAGGGGTCTTTCAAGGAGGAGCTCGGTAAATGGGCCCAATGGAGGAAGGCGACCAAAGGAAGGGCCTAGAACTCTTTTTCTCAGGAGGATCGCCTCATGATCAATCTATTGGCCGTATTGGGCAGTCCTAGAAAGGGAGGGAATACAGACATCCTTCTCTCAAAGGCGATGGAAGGGGCGCAAGCTGCGGGCGCCAATGTGAAGAAGATAGAGCTCAGGCTTCTCAAGATCACGCCTTGCATGGAACTCTACGAGTGCAAGAAGACGGGAAGATGCGCCATCGTAGACGACATGACCCCCCTTTACGAGGAGATAGATTCCTCTCATAGGTTGATCATCGCATCCCCGATCTTCTTCTATACAGTTACCGCACAAACAAAAGCCTTCATCGACAGGTGCCAGGCGGGATGGGCAAGAAGATACATCTTGGGGAAACGCATCGACTCTCCATACGGGAGAAAAGGGGCACTGATAGCTGTTGGGGCCACAAAGGGCAAAAGGCTTTTCGACGGAGTGAGACTCACCATCAAATATTTCTTCGATGCCATAGACATGGATTTCGCAGAGGAACTCCTGGTCCGGGGTGTGGACGAGAAGGGAGAGATCTTGAAGTATCCCGAATACCTGAATGAAGCATATGAACTCGGATTTCGTATGGGAACCCCTTGAAATGCGAGCCCGATTCTGCCCCGGATAGCCTTTCCACGAGGGGCTGTGACCCGAAGGAAAGGCTGAAGAGGGGTTCGGGAAATTGGAACCAGGCCCATGGCAAAGCTCGCTTCTCCTCTGATGGGAGAGAGAAAGCTCAGGCCAGGCGCAATTGAGGGAAGGGTGCGTTTCCCGCAGGTTGCATGGAACCTCCCGTATCTGTCTTGATCCCGTTCAGGAACGCGGCCTCAACTTTGATGGAAGCCCTCCAGAGCATCCAGTCCCAGAGTTTCACCCAATTCGAGGTAGTGGCAATAGACGACGGGTCGGAGGACAGGTCTCCTCAGATCCTCCAGGAGGTCGCGGAGAGAGATGGTCGAATGAGGCTCGTTCAACCCGGAAGGATCGGGCTCGTGGCGGCTCTGAATCTCGGGCTTTCCCTTTGCAGAGCCCCATTTGTGGCGAGGATGGATGCAGACGACATAATGCACCCACAGAGGCTCCAACTCCAATACGAGTTCATGCTCGCAAACCCCGATGTATCCCTTGTTGCCACGATGGTGGAGATGTTCCCGCCAGAGAGAGTAACAGAGGGCTACAGGGAATACCTCAGATGGCAGGACTCCTGCTTGACCCCCCAAGAGATCCGAGCGGAGATCTACGTGGAAGCCCCCTTCGTCCATCCAACCGTCATGTTCCGCAAGGACAGAGTGGTGCAAATCGGAGGATACAGGGATGGGCCATTTCCCGAGGACTACGAACTGTGGTTGAGAATGTGTCAAGCAGGATGCAAGATGGCCAAGATACCCAAGAGGCTTCTTCTTTGGCGGGACCACCCAGAGAGACTCACCAGGGTGGACCCGCGTTACTCATCGGAGGCCTTCGAGGAGGTCAGGGCGAGATATCTCTCCTTGGACCCCAGGGTGAGGGGGCCTAGGGATGTTGTCATATGGGGAGCTGGAAGGAGGACGAGGCAGAGGGCAAAGCTTTTGATGGGACTTGGAGTGAGGCCCAAAGCCTGGGTCGACGTGGACTTCAAGAAGATCGGAAAGAGGATTTGGGGTCTCGAGGTCAAACCTCCATCCTGGCTTGCTCGAAAGGAGAAACCATTCGTTTTGGTGTACGTGAGGACCCATGGAGCGAGGGAGGAGATATGGAAAAGTCTGAACTCCATGGGATATGCCAAAGGAGACGATTTCCTTTTCGTGGGATGAGGATCGAGAAGGCCCTCCTTGACCCTCTATCCACGGGCAACCCCTTTTTAACCCCCCGCAAATTTGCTCCCATCAATGGCCCTGTATCATTCTTCTGTGAGCAAAGATTCGGGCGTCCCTTCGACAAAGAGCCTGTAAAAAGCGGCTATCACCAGGCTGTGAGTTATCTCCCCCTTTCTTATGAGTTCCTTCACTTCCTCGAGAGGGCATGTGAGGACCTCTATATCCTCCTTTTCGTCCTGGCTCTGCATCTGGATTCTCGTTGCATCCTTTGCGAGAAACGTGTGGCACCTGTTGTTGAGAAAGGCTGGATTCGGAGCCACAGCTCCCAGGTAGAGGAAATGGGGAGCGCTGTAGCCTGTCTCCTCGAGAAGCTCTCTTCTCGCCGCATCCTCGGGACTGTCTCCCGGCTCCACGAGTCCACCGGGGATTTCCAGGGTCACCTCCTTCGTCCCGTGCCTGAACTGGCGCACCAGCACCACAAGTCCCTCTCGAGTGATGGGGATCACGTTCACCCAGTCGGGGGACTCCAAGATGTAGAACTCGTGAACCCCCTCGGTCCTCGGGGATTTCGCTGTATCCACACGAAGGCGAAATATCTTGTAGTCATCCCTGACCTCGGACTTGATGATGTCCCAAGCCTTGACACCCACTCTTCCTCCCTTTGGAGATTCTCGCCGATTCCATCCATCGAACAAGTCAGATCTCTCCATATACCACCTTTCCCCCCACAACTGTCATCAATACCCTGGATTGGGAAATGGCTCTGGGCTCGCACGCGGTTATATCGTCTTCGACCACTGTGAGATCTGCCAGGAAGCCCTCTCTCAACTCTCCCGCTTCCTTCATTCCCATCACTCTTGTGGAATTGCGTGTATAGCATTCGATGGCTTCCACGATGCCAATCCTTTCTTCCGGTATCCATCCATTGGGCCATCTCATGTCCTGATCGACTCTCTCCACAGCGGCTTGGATCCCCTGGAGAGGATCCAACGGAGCCACTGGCCAATCGGAGCCGAAAACAACGGCACACTTCCTCCCGAGAAGGCTTCCGATGGGGAAGGACCATCTGGCCCTTTGAGGACCGAGGGCCTGTTCAGCGATTGGAGCATCGAACCTCATGTGGATTGGCTGCATGGATGCCACGAGCCTGGGATGATCCATGGCCCCTATTTGGTGAGGGGAGGGATGTTGAAAGTGCTCTATTCTCAGGGGCCCTTTTCCCGTTCCTCCCCGAATAACCTCCCAGTACACCTCGAGGGCACGTGCTATGGCTTCGTCTCCTATGGCATGGAGGGAGATGGGGATATTGGATCTTGCGGCCTCCAAGACCAGTTCCTTGAAGCCCTTCCAGTCGGAAATCCAGCTAACCCCCTTGTAATCTCCCCGGTCGAGATAAGGCTCCCTCATCCAGGCAGAGCGAGACCCCAAGCTTCCATCCAGGAAGGCCTTTAGCCCGTACACCTTCACTCCATCTGGAAGCTCCCTTTCCTGAACGAGCGCGAAACGGGAAAGCTCCTCCATGGGGATTGTGAGAAAGACCCTCGGTAGGTCTCGAGCCCCGGCGTACACGGTCCTGTAAATCTCTATATCCTCGATGTCGAACAGTATGTCGTTGAGTCCCACAAGACCGAGCCTGGATGCTTCCTCCAAGGCCTTCTCCAGCAACTTGGCCTTCCTCTCGTGTGCAACCTCCGGGATCAACCTTTCCACCAGCTCCATGGCCCTCTCCAGGAGCCAACCTGTGGGCTCACCTCCATCGGGGTCCCTCACTATCTTGCCTCCAGGTGGATCCTCAGTGTCTCTCCCAATTCCAGCCATTTGGAGGGCGCGAGAGTTTGCCAGGGCGCTGTGCATGTCATATCGGATGAGGAAAAGGGGTCTCGAGCCGGTTATGTCATCGACCCATTCCTTTTTGGGAAGCTCTCCGCCCCATGAGGTCTCATCCCATCCTGCCCC
>JAPWUY010000375.1 GCA_028275295.1 Thermodesulfobacteriota bacterium
TCCAGATAATCGAATCTCGGAAGTCTCAAGGCAAGCCCTCCATCAGCTCGTGAGGCCCTCGGCCCCCATTGACATGGCCCGAAAGAGATCCTATAATCCGCCCGTTCGGACAGTGTATACAAATATCCGGGCCCATAGTCAAGCGCTTTTGTCCCGCAACCAATAAAGGCTGCCTTTTGAGCTTCGGAAAGAAGTCCCTTTCAGGCAGCCGAGATGGTTCCAAACGCTGGCTGGGAGGAGCGAGCCATGAATCCTCTGAGTGAGATCAAGGTACTTTCCCTCGAACAGGCCACAGTTCTTCCTTATCTCACGTATCGTCTCGCGATGGATGGGGCGGAGGTAATAAGGGTAGAGCATCCCGTGTATGGGGATCCCAACAGGCTCGTGGGTGAGAATCGCCTCGGTGAGGAGAGGATGAACACCTACTACCTGTGCATCAATGCGGGGAAAAAGGCCATAACCCTCAATCTCGCCTCCCCCAAGGGACAGGAGCTCCTGGCCAGGCTGATACGGGAGCTCGATGTGGACATATTCGCCACGAATCAGCTTCCGAGGAACTATTCCAAGCTCGGCATAGACTATGAAAGGCTCCGCTCCATAAAAGAGGATATCATCTGGCTTGGGGTGACAGGTTTCGGCCCGGATTCCAATGAGGCCGCTTACGATCCCATATTGCAGGCTAGAGGGGGCCTAATGGAGCTCACGGGCGAGCCCGACGGGTTCCCCCAGGTACTGGGGATCCCTTTGCCCGACATGGGTGCAAGCGAGCACGCTTATGGTCTTTTGATGAAAGCGCTTTTCTTGAGGGAGAGGACGGGGAAAGGCTGCAGAATTGATCTCTCCATGTTCGAGAGCACCGTATCCTGGCTCACTGTCCCCATAACCCTCACGGCCTCCTTCGGGAGGGTCGTCACAAGGAGAGGGAATACCCACGAGTTTTTCGCGCCGGTTTCGGTCTTCCAGACCAAGGATGGGTATGTCTACATAGCGGTTGGCAATGACAGGCAGTGGGCCTCCCTGACAGAGCTGGAGCCCTTCAGGGCATTGAAAGAGCCAGCTTACGAGAAAAACGAGGGAAGGATCAAGGATGTCCAGAACTTGAACAGGAAGCTGGCGGAGATCTTCAGGACCCTCGAGACAGAAGAGGTCATCCGGATGTTCAAGGAGATAACAGTCCCTGTCTCGAAGATCCAGTCCATAAAGGAGGTCATCGAGGATCCATTGGTGAAGAAAAGACTTCTGAAAGCGAGGGATCCCAAAACCGGGATCGAGATAACCTTGGCCCCAGCTCCTTACAGGACCGAGTTCCTGGAAAAGAGGGAAGGGGTTTTGAGCTTCCCGCCCAGATTCGGCGAGCACAACGAACTCTACTTCTGCAAGCACCTGGGCCTCTCTGCTTCGGAGTTGGCTCAACTCAAAGAGGAGGGGATCGTCTGATCGAGAAGGAGGGAGCGCGCGCTTGGCGGACCAGTTGCTCCAATTTGTCCTCTCAGGCCTCACAACAGGGAGCATCTACGCCCTGGTCGCCTTGGGGTTCTGCATAATCCACAATGCCACAGGCATTGTGAATTTCACCCAGGTGGACTTCATAACCCTGGGTGGGATGGTCATGTATACCCTCTTCAGGCAGGTGGGAGTCCAACAATGGATCGCCTTCCCCTTGGCCGTTGCGGCAGTTGGAGTTGTGGGAGCAATGGTCCAGAGGCTTGCCATAAGACCGGCTAGATCCAAGGAGGTCATCCATCTCATCTTCATAACCATAGGGATCTCCATAGTTCTCAGGGGTGGGATAAAGCAGATCTGGGGGAAGGCCTCCATGGCTCTGCCGCCCCTGTCCGGCGAGGAGCCCCTGAGATTTCTGGGCGCCACAGTCCTTCCCCAGAGCATCTGGATCTTCCTCATAAGTCTCGCAGTGGTTGTGGCGCTTCATCTCTTCTTCACCCGCACCACGACGGGAAAGGCCATGAGGGCAACGGCCTCAAACCCGAGGGCGGCAAGCCTCATGGGCATAGATTCCAACAAGATGGTCATGGTCTCATTCCTTCTGAGCGGCGCCATTGGGGCTGTGGCGGGAATTCTCATAGTGCCCATAACCACCCTCGCATACGATGTGGGGATAATGATAGGGCTCAAGGGATTTGCAGGAGCTATTCTCGGAGGCTATGGTAGTTTCTTCGGCGCAATAGTGGGAGGCCTTTGCCTCGGAGTGTTGGAATCTCTGGGAGCAGGAATCGTATCATCGGATTACAAGGATGCCATTGCCTTTGTGATCCTGATAATGGTCCTCTTCTTCAAGCCTTCGGGAATATTGGGCAAGGGCGAATCCACTAGAGTGTGAGGGGAAATTGGCTCGAAGGATTCAACTGATGATATTGGGCCTCGTGGCACTTCTTGTGGCCGCAATTCCCCTTATGGTCACAAATCCATATTACCTGAACGTCCTCAACATCGTGGGACTGAATTCCTTGATAGTCGTGGGCCTGAATCTCCTCATAGGTTACGCTGGCCAAATATCCCTGGGCCACGCTGCCTTCTATGGCCTGGGGGCCTATACGAGTGGGATCCTGACGGTCACGTACGGTTGGTCCCCATGGCTCGCCCTGGGGGCCTCTCTCCTCTTTTCCGGGATCGTGGCCTACATTGTGGGGAGGCCTACCTTGAAGCTCAAGGGGCACTACCTCGTCATGGCCACACTGGGCTTCAACGTGGTCTTGAACATAGTAATGGTGAGGTGGGAGGAGATGACAGGGGGGCCCTCTGGGCTAGCGGGGATCCCGCCTCTCAGGATTTTCTCGTTTTCCTTCGACACGGACCTCAAGAATTACTACCTCATCTGGTTTTTTGCCCTCGCGGCAGTCGGAGCATCCATCAATCTAGTGGACAGCAGAGTCGGAAGAGCTCTCAAAGCCATTCATGGAAGCGAGCTTGCAGCCAATACCCTAGGGGTCAATACCTCCCTTTACAAGGCCGTGGTATTCGTGATTTCAGCTGTGACAGCGTCCCTGGCAGGAAGCCTCTACGCTCACTATCTCGGCTTCATAAGCCCCAGGACCTTCGATATATTCTTCTCCATAGAGCTAGTTACCATGGTCATAGTGGGGGGAATGGGGAATCTTTGGGGGAATATATTTGGGGCAGCCTTTCTCACCCCTCTTCCCCAGGTGCTCCACTTCCTGGAGGAATACAAGGACATAGTGTACGGTGCCATTCTCGCTCTTATGCTAATGTTCGTTCCAGAGGGCATAGGTGGCGTCATTTCCAGGGCTTATACCAGAAGGAAGATGAGAAATCT
>JAPWUY010000001.1 GCA_028275295.1 Thermodesulfobacteriota bacterium
GCCTCGAGGCCCTCTAGCTCCTCACCTTGTCCTATGTCAGCTGTGAAGGCTATGACCTCGCATCCATAGGTCTCTATGAGCCACCTCAGGATGACCGATGTATCCAGGCCACCGGAGTATGCCAGAACGACCTTCTTCACTCTCTCCATAGGTAATCCTCCTGAACCTCGTCCCCCTCAAGCCTCTTGTCTCTCCTGCCTCGTGCCAGATGGGGCCAGTCCGTGGCTTCCCAAAAGGAGTTCCAGGATGGCCTTCTGCACATGGAGCCTGTTTTCAGCCTGATCCAGTACGATGGAGTTGGGACCATCTATGACCGAGTCCGTTATCTCCAATCCCCTGTGGGCAGGAAGGCAATGCATCACTGCGACTTGCGGACCAGCCATCTTTACCAGGGAGTCGTTCACTTGATAGGGGGCGAATACCCTTTTCCTCTCCTCTTCCTCAGCCTCTTGCCCCATACTCACCCAGACGTCCGTGTATATCACATGAGCTCCCACCACTGCCTCCCTCGGATCCCTCACGATCCGGATGTGGGGGGGGAGTTCCGCGATGAGCCCAGCGTGAGGGTCATAACCCTCGGGGCAAGCCAGGACGAGCTCGAATCCCATGAGTTTCGCAGCTTCTATCCAGGAATTGGCCACGTTATTCCCGTCTCCCACATAGGCGACCTTTGTCCTCCTCACATCTCCCCAGCGTTCCTGGACCGTCAGGATGTCTCCCAGGATCTGACACGGGTGGAAGCGGTCCGTGAGGCCGTTTATCACCGGGACCTTGGAGTTGGCAGCGAATTCCTCCACCGTCTCGTGCTTGTTGGCCCTGATCATCACGCCATCCACGTACCTGCTCAGCACCCTCGCAGTGTCCGCTATGGTCTCCCCCCTTCCCAGCTGGGTTGTGCGCGCATCGATGAAAAGGGCGAGACCGCCTAGCTGGTACATCCCCACCTCGAACGAGACCCTCGTCCTCGTGGAGGGCTTCTCGAATATCATGGCGAGGACCTTGCCCTCCAGGCTTCTGTGCTGGACTCCCCTCTTGGCCTTGTCCTTTATGACCCTCGCCAGGGTCAAGATGGCTTCCACATCCTGAACGCTCAGATCCCCTATTCTCAAAAGATGCCTCACCTCACCCACCTCCCGGGAGACCCAATTACTTCTCCCTCATCATCCGTAAGCCTCCACCATGGCCGCCTCTATGGCCTGCAGGGCCTCTTCCACATCCTCCAGGGTTATGACAAGGGGGGGAACTAGCCTCAGGACCTTTTCCACGGTGCAGTTGACAAGGACCCCCCTTCTCATGCAGCCTTCCACTACTGGCCTACAGGGCTCCTTGAGTTCCATCCCCAGCATGAGGCCCCTTCCTCTCACCTCGACCACCAGCTCCGGATACTTCTCGGCTATCCTTTCCAGGCCCTGTTTGAGGCTCCTGGCCACAGGGGCCATTTGCTCCAGAAGGTTGTCATCTATCAATATCTCCAGGACCGCATTGGCTGCAGCTGCGGCCACTGGATTTCCCCCAAAGGTGCTCGCATGGGTACCTGGGGTCAATGACATGGCCACATCCTCGGTGGCCAGGACTACCCCCATGGGTATCCCCCCGGCTATTCCTTTGGCCAGAGTCATCACATGGGGGGTCACGCCCTCCGACTCGTGGGCAAAGAGGGTTCCCGTCCTCCCCATCCCTGTCTGGACCTCATCCAGAATGAGGAGAATGCCTTCCTTGTCGCAGAGCTCCCTCACCCCTTTGAGATAACCAGGAGGGGCCAATCTAACCCCTCCCTCCCCCTGGATCGGCTCCACCATCACAGCGCATGTCCTGGGGGAAATGGCCTCCTTCAAGGCATCTAGGTCGCCGAAGGGGACGTACCTGAAGCCCTCTACCATGGGCTCGAACCCTTTGTGATACTTCTCCTGAGCCGTTGCGGTGAGGGTCGCCATGGTCCTTCCGTGGAAAGAGCCATTCATCGTTATTATCTCGAAGCTACTGTCCTTTCCCCTGTCTTTGGCGAATTTCCTCGCCAATTTTATTGCACCCTCGTTGGCCTCGGCCCCGCTATTGCAGAAAAAGACCCTGTCGGCGAAGCTCAACGAGACGAGCCTTTCTGCGAGCTCAACCATGGGGGCGTTATAGTAGAAGTTGGAGACATGGAGGAGCTTCGACGACTGCTCCTGTATCGCTCGAACCACCTTGGGGTGGCAATGGCCCACATTGCACACAGCCAGACCAGCAACGAGGTCCAGAAAGCACCTCCCCTGGTCATCCCAGAGCCTCGCCCCCTCCCCTTTTGTGAAGACCAAGGGAAACCTCGCATAGGTCTGAAAAAGCACCTTCTCCGCCCTCTCTATCCACCCGACCATCACCTTCTCTCCTGTTTCACGGGGTTATCTCGGTTCCTATGCCCACATCAGTGAAGATCTCCAAGAGCACAGCATGCTCTTTTCTGCCATCGACTATATGGGCCTTGGCCACACCCGAAGATACAGCTTGCAGACAACAGTTCACCTTGGGGATCATTCCACCGGATATCGTTCCTTGAGAGATCATCTCCTTTGCTCGGCTGGAAGTGAGGGTGGAGATGAGACGGCCATCTTTGTCCATGACCCCCTCAACATCCGTGAGGAGGATGAGTTTCTCTGCCCTCAAACTGGATGCCACAGCACTTGCAACTAAGTCAGCGTTTATGTTGTAGGAATCCCCATCCGGGCCAACCCCAACCGGAGCTATCACTGGGATGAACCTCTCCTTCTCGAGGGCCATTAGGACCTCTGGATTTACCCTCTCCACCTCACCTACCTTTCCCAGGTCCACCAGTTCAGGGGCCTCCTCCTCGGCCTTGGGGGGTGGGAGAAGGAGTTTCCTTGCCAGGATAAGCCCCCCATCCTTTCCACTCAGCCCCACTGCCCTCCCCCCTTCGGTGTTGATGAGCCCCACTATCTCCTTGTTCACCTTCCCCACCAGGACCATCTCCACCACGTCCATGGTCTCGTGATCCGTGATCCGCATTCCCTGATAGAATCTGGACTCCTTTCCCATCTTCTTCAGGGTCTCACCGATCTGGGGACCTCCTCCGTGGACGACCACAGGGTGAAGCCCTATTGCCTTGAGAAGGATCATGTCCTTGGCGAAGGATCTTTTCAAGTGGTCGTCCACCATGGCATGGCCACCCAGCTTCACGACCATTCTTTTCCCGTAGAACCTCTGAATGTAAGGCAGAGCCTCCACCAGCACCTTGGCCTTTTCCAAAGGAGAATCCATCTGTCCACCTCTGAAGATGCGAGAGGTCCGGAGAATTCACAGAATATATCTGCTCAGATCCTCGTCCTCCGCAATATCGCTCAATTTCTCCCTGACGTAACTGGCATCGATTGTCACTGTAGCACCCCTCATTTCAGGGGCATTGAAGGAGACCTCCTCGAGGAGCTTTTCCATCACCGTGTGGAGCCTCCTTGCGCCAATGCTCTGCCCCCTCTCGTTCACCAGGGCGGCTATTCTCGCTATCTCCTCCACAGCATCATCGGTAAAGTTCAGTTGAACCCCCTCGGTTGCGAGGAGTGCTTGATACTGCTTGATGAGGGAGTTTTCCGGCTCCTTCAGTATCCTGACGAACTCTTCCCTTCCCAGAGGATCCAATTCCACCCTTATGGGGAATCTGCCTTGGAGTTCCGGGATCAAATCAGATGGCCTGCTCATGTGGAAGGCGCCAGCCGCGATGAAGAGGATGTGGTCTGTCCTCACCCATCCGTATTTCGTGCTGACGGTCGTGCCCTCGACTATGGGCAAGATGTCCCTCTGGACTCCCTCCCTGGAGACATCCGGCCCGTATGTGGAGCCTCTGCTTGCGATCTTGTCTATCTCGTCTATGAAGACTATGCCACTTGTCTCCACCCTCTGCTTGGCGATCTCAGCCACCCTGTCCATATCTATGAGCTTCTGGGCTTCCTCCCTTATGAGAATCTCCATGGCCTCGGGGACCTTCACGCTCCGCTTCTTGGTCCTTCCCGGAAAGAGATTCCCCAGCATCTCCCTCAACTGTATCTCGAGGTCCTCGAGGCCCCCAGCCGATAGCACTCCCATCACCGGCACCACCCTATCGGATACTTCCACCTCCACGAACCTGTCGTCCAGTTTCCCCTCCCTTAGCATCTGCCTCAGCCTTTCCCTGGTGCCCGATGTGGCCTGGGTGCTGGCCTCTTGGGCTTGGGGTCTCATTATCTCGAGCATCTCTTGCAAGCTCCTGGGCTGCGGTCTCTGGGTCTGACGGCTTCCAGGAAGCAAGAGATCCAGGAGGCGCTCTTCTGCCAACTGTTCCGCCTGGACCCTCACCCTCTCCATCTCCTCTTCCCGGACCATGTTCACTGCTTGTTCCATCAGATCCCTTATCATGGATTCCACATCCCTGCCCACGTAACCCACTTCCGTGTACTTGGAAGCCTCGACCTTTATGAAAGGGGATTGGGCAAGTCTCGCAAGTCTCCTCGCTATCTCTGTCTTCCCCACCCCCGTTGGCCCTATCATGAGGATGTTCTTGGGGGCAACCTCATCCCTGAGCTCCTCGGGTATCTGCTGCCTTCGCCACCTGTTCCTCAATGCAATGGCGACTGCCCTCTTCGCCTTTTTCTGGCCCACTATGTAGCGGTCCAGCTCCGAGACTATTTCCCTTGGAGTGAACATTGCCGAGCTTACAGCTCCTCCACGATGAAGTTCCTGTTGGTGTAAATGCAAATCTGGGAGGCTATTTCCATGGCCTCGAGCGCTATGGCCTTGGGATCCATATCCGTGTGCTTCACCAGGGCCCTGGCAGCGGCCAGGGCGTATGGCCCCCCCGAGCCTATGGCTGCAAGGCCATCGTCAGGCTCCACCACATCCCCGGTTCCTGAGATTATGAGCGATAGTTCCTTGTCAGCGACAAGGAGCATGGCCTCGAGTCTCCTCAAGGTCCTGTCCGTCCTCCAGTCCTTGGCCAACTCCACAGCCGCCTTCATCAGGCTCCCACCGTGTTGTTCCAGCTTCTGCTCGAACCTTTCCAGGAGGGTGAGTGCATCTGCCGAGCCTCCAGCGAACCCAGCCACTACCTTCTGATGATAGAGCTTCCTCACCTTCCTGGCTCCTTGCTTGATTATAGTTTGCCCGAGGGTGACCTGACCATCTGCTGCCATCGCCACCTTCTGGCCCCTTCTCACCACGAGGACCGTTGTGCCTCGGATCGCCTTCCCTCTCACCTGGCCTCCTCGGGCTCCTGGTCGGACCATTCCTCTACCGCCTTTTTGGCCCTTGGATGGACCTTGTCGTATATCTCCATCAGCCTGCTCATGCTCACCCTGGTGTACCTCTGTGTGGTTGAAAGGCTCTTGTGTCCCAACATTTCCTGAATGGCTCTGAGGTCAGCCCCAGCATCCAGGAGATGAGTGGCAAAGGTGTGTCTCAGACTGTGGGGACTTATTCCCCTTCTCAGGCTCTGGCGAACGATGTACCTGTCTATCATCCTAGCCACACTCCTCACCGTGAGCCTTCCACCCCTTTGGTTGAGGAAGAGGGCCTCGGGATCTGCGGGACAAGGTGCGATCTCGTGCCTCCTCTCCACATACGATCGAAGTGCTCGGAGAGCTGGTCCCCCAATTGGCACTATCCTCTCCTTCCCACCCTTTCCTCTCACCCTCACAACCGATAGGTCCCATTTGATATCGGTCAAGTTGAGGCCCACAAGCTCGCTGACCCTTAGACCCGAAGAGTAAAGGAGCTCCAGGATGGCCTTGTTTCTGAGCCCCAGGATGTTTTTGGTATCTGGCAGTCTCAAAAGCTCGAGGACCTCTTCTATGGATAGGATCTGGGGCAATTTCTGGCTCACCTTGGGAGTCGGAATGTGGAGAATGTTATCTTCCACAGGGACCCCCTCCCTCGCGAGAAACCTCCAGAAACTCTTAATGGAAGTGAGCTCCCTCGCAACAGTGGATCTCTGCCTCTCCCTCACCCTCTCGGCCAGAAACAGGCGAACAAGTTCCGCCCTCAGATCCTCTACCTTGGCCTTTCTCCCCAGTCTCTTGGAGGCGAAATCCTCGAAGAGCTTTAGGTCCTTCACATAGGCCCTTATGGTATGAGCAGATGCGCCAGTTGTCTCGAGCTCCAGTTGAAACTTGGCTATCCAACTATCCATCCCTTGAGGCCTCTCGGAACCCCGCAACTTAGAGGAAGGGGGGCATCCCTCCGAACTCGAGAGATCTTAACACAGTCTCCTCTAGATTCAAGGAGCAATTGACTCTGGCTCTCGGCGAGGGGCTTCTCCAGAAGCAATTCCCTTGAGGAAATGGTTCCTCACGAAATCTTCCTCCTCTTGCCTCGTCCTCACCAGACCGTCCAATCGAGCATCCCTCAGGGCATCCAGGACCTTTCGGAAGATGGGCCCCGGTTTGAGACCCAGAGCCTTCAAATCTTCGCCCGTGAGCATGGGCCGGACGAGCCTGTCTTTCGCTATGAATTGGGAGAGTCTCTTCTTGACTTGTTTGTCCCTGGCCTTGGCGAGGATATAAAGAAGGGCCTCAACGGATACAGGGGACAGGAGTCCGTAAAGGTTGCTTGCCTGCAACTTCGGGGATGAATTTACCCGGTTGAGGGCCCTGTCAGCCGTCCTTTTCTGAGAGGCCACCTCCTCGAGCTCTCTCTCTGGGAAATTGAGTCTTCTCAAGAATTCCTTCACTTCCTGATCTGTCATCTGGTCCACTAGGGCGAGTAGAAAAACCCTCCAAGGCTCTATCCTCTCTTCCAGGTCCAGTAGATCGTACCACGCCAGGACCCCCTCCACCTCTTGGAAAAGGGCGGCCTTGGCCTCTGGAAAATCCAACTTGGGATAGATCGCCTGCAGGACCCTGAGCTCCTGGAGCCTGGAGAGGGCAGGCAAGGGCCTTTTCTCCTTCAGGATCGTCTGTATCTCGTGCCACAATCTCCTTCCATCGACCTTGTCCAGGATTCCCAGCCTCAGGGCGTTCTGGATCAAATTGAGGGTGTGTTTTCCTATCCTGAACCCGAACCTCTTCTCGAACCTCACTGCCCTGAGGACCCTTGTTGGATCCTCCACGAAGCTCAGATTGTGTAGGACCCTCACGACCTTTTCCTTGAGGTCCCTCTGGCCTCCGAAGAAATCCAGGAGTTCGCCGAAAAAAGGAGGATTGAGCCTTATGGCCAAGGTGTTTATGGTGAAATCCCTCCTGTAGAGATCGAGCTTTATGGAGCTCAGTTCCACCCTCGGCAAAGCCGCTGGATGCTCGTAATACTCGGTTCTGGCAGTCGCCACGTCCACTTGGAAACCATCTGAGAGAATGAGCATGGCTGTCTTGAATTTGTCGTGGCTTCTCATTCTTCCCCCATGCCTTTGGACATAGGCGCGGGCGAAGGTCGCCGCATCTCCCTCGACCACTACATCCACATCCAGATTCTCCTGTCGAAGGAGGAGATCCCTCACGAAGCCCCCCACTACATAGGCATTCATCCCGATGGATTCTGCCACCTCTCCCAATTCCCTCAGGAGACGGAGAATCCCGCTGGGAAGCCTCTCCTCCATCATCTGTTGGATCTTCTTTCTCCTCACGGTCTCGTCTTTCTGCACAGCTTCGAAGGCATATCCGGTGTGTTCGAGCCCCCGGGAACCCAAGTCTCTCAGAATGTCCGTCCTCGTGATGCAGCCCACAAGGGCTCCATCCTGCACAATGGGGACGAACCTCTGGGCCCCCTCCACGACTATCCTCCTGATCTCATCCAACGGCGTGTCTGGGCTCGCAGTCTCGAAATCTGAGGTCATGTACTCTCTGACAGGCAGATCCTCGAGACCATGGAATGTGGCCCTCTGGACCACCACCCTCGAGATGAGGCCCACCAATGCCTCGCCCTCCATCACTGGGAGGACGTTTATGTTGAATTTGGACAGTATCTCAGCAGCCTCCCTTATGGTTTGACCTGCTTGAATGGTCTTTACTGGATATGACATGAGCTGGCGGGCAACCCTCGATGGCCTCACATGCTCCTCCAGGACCTTGAGGAGCTTCTCCTCCACCTCCACCATGCTCATGTCCTTTATGGTAGCGGATGCTGCTGTGGAGTGTCCGCCACCTCCGAACTCCAAGGCAATCCTCCCCACGTTCACCTCTTCGAGCCGACTTCTCGCGACCAGGTAGATTCTCTCCTCCATTCTCGCTAATGCGAAAAGAACATCCATGTTCTCCATGTCCCTCAGCTTGTGGACCAGTACAGCGAAATCCCCCACGTAGTGATCAGAGGAGGCAGTGGCGATGACCACCTCTATTCCGTGAACCCTCACCTTTCTGGCTGATCTTATGAGATCGTTGAGGAGAAATACCTGATCAGCGGTGAGCTCCCGAGTTATGAGATCGGGTATCACGCTCAGCTTTGCGCCCTTGGCCCTCAGGTAGGCCATGGCCAGAAAGTCCTCTTCCCTGGTGGAGGAGAATGTGAGACATCCTGTGTCCTCGTATATTCCGAGGGCCAGGACAGTTGCCTCATCCGCTGTGATGGGGATCTTCCTCTTTCGGAGCTCCTCCACCATTATCGTGGCCGTGGAACCGACCTCTCTTATCACCTCCACACTGCCTTTTATGTCGTCATCGCTCGGAGGATGATGGTCATAGATGATCACCTCCACCCCTTTCCCCTCCGCTATTTCAGCCAGTTTCCCGATGCGGCTCCTCTGTCTCGTGTCGACGAGGATCAGTGTGGAGATGCTCTCGAGGGGGATATCCCTGAGCCTTTCCACCTCGAAGAGATAGAATGCCGACTGAACGAAGAACTCCCTGAGGCTCCTCTCCTGGGCTCCAGGAAAGACCATCCGAGCGTCGGGGTAGAGCTTTTTCGCAGCCACCATGGATGCCAGGCCATCGAAGTCGGCATTTATGTGGGTGGAGATTATCTTGAGGCCCACTTTCAGTCGCCCCTGGGATGATATTTCCTGTGGATCTCCTTCAACCGGGAACTCGCAACATGGGTGTAAATCTGGGTGGTGGATATGTCGGCATGGCCTAGGAGTTCCTGTATTGCCCTCAGGTCAGCTCCCCCTTCCAGCATGTGGGTCGCGAAGGAGTGGCGAAACATATGGGGACTTATGGATTCCCTGAGCCCAGCCCTGGAGGCATAGGCCTTGAGAATCTTCCACACAGCCTGGCGGCTTATCCTCTTTCCTCTTCTATTCAAGAAAAGAGCCTTTGAGGGCTTCCCCTTGGCGAGGGCAGGTCTGCCCGAGCGAAGGTAAGACTGGAGGGCTTCGATGGCATATTCCCCCATGGGCACGACCCTCTCCTTATCCCCCTTTCCCCTCACAAGAAGGGTCCCCACAAGCATGTTCACCCTGTCCAGATCCAGATCCACAAGCTCGCTGACCCTCACCCCGGTCCCGTATAGCAATTCCAACATGGCCTTGTCCCTCAGGCCGCAGGGCCCGCTGTCCGAAACTGCCCCAATTAGCGCTTCCACATCCCTCCGCCCCATGACCTTGGGTAGGGAACGCCCCAGTCTCGGAGACTTGATGAGGCTTGCGGGATCCTTCCCTATGAGCTTTTCCCTCATCAAGTATTTGAAGAAGGAGCGCAGGGATGCCAGATTCCTTGCCAAGCTCCTGGGCGAGAGGCCCCCTTTAGCTAGCCTGACCATGTACGATTGGATGTGGGATGGGGTGACCTCACTCCACTTGCCGACCCCTTCCACCTCCTCCAAATGTTCCATGAACCTGATGAGATCGCGGCTGTAAGCCTCGAGGGTGTTCTTGGACAGTCCCCTCTCGAGAGCGAGATAACCGAGGAATTGGTCTATAATCGATTCCATGGCCTCTGTTGCTACCTCCCCGAACCTCTAATGGGAGAGAAGTCTCTTCCACTTGTGGATGAGATTGAGGGCCTCGAGCGGGGTCAAGGTGTCCACATCCAATTTGCGAAGCTCCTCCCCCAGCCATCCATCCTTGGAGATGGGTCCAAAAAGACTGAGCTGCCTGGGGTCTTCCCTGGAACCTCTCCGGGCTCTCTTGCTCTTCGCTAGCTTGGGCTGCCCCACCTCATCGAGCTCGCCATTTTCCAAATTGGCCATGATCTCCATGGCCCTCTCCACGACCTCTTGGGGTAGACCCGCTATCCGGGCAACCTGTATCCCGTAGGACCTGTTGGTGCCGCCCTCGACCACCCTTCTCAAGAATATCACCTTTTGATTCCACTCCTTGACAGCCATGTGAAAGTTCTTGACCCCGCTTTTTGTCAAGGCCAGCTCCGTGAGCTCGTGATAATGAGTGGCGAACAGGGTCCTTGCCCCCAGATGGGGGGAGTCGAGGATGTGCTCCGCAACTGCCCACGCAATGGAAAGCCCATCCCTGGTTCCAGTTCCCCGGCCAACCTCATCCAGGATTATCAGGCTTCTCGGAGTCGCAGTGTTGAGAATCTGGGCTGTCTCTGTCATCTCCACCATGAAAGTCGATTGGCCCCGAGCCAAATTGTCCGTGGCACCAACCCTCGTATATATCCTGTCCACAAGGCCTATCCTGGCCTCCCTCGCGGGGACAAAAGACCCAATCTGCGCCATGAGGACTATGAGGGCAACTTGCCTAAGGTAAGTCGATTTTCCAGCCATATTGGGCCCGGTGAGGAGGATCATTCTCACGGACTCCCCGTCCATTTCCAGGTCATTTGGAACGAATCTCTCTTGGGAAAGGGTCCTCTCCACAACAGGATGCCTCCCCTCCCTTATGACCAGAGACCTGTCGCTTGTTATGGATGGCCTGCAGTATCTATTGTGCAATCCCACATGGGAAAAGCTCGCCAGACAGTCGAGCTCTCCTATGGCTGAAGCGGTCCTCTGGATCCTTCCCACCTCTCGAGCCACTCGGCCCCTCAGCTCCTCGAAGAGCTGGTACTCCAGGGCGTTTCTCCTCTGTTCCGCCTCCATCACCTCGAGCTCGTACTTCTTGAGCTCCTCATTCACGTACCTCTCGGCATTCACCAGGGTCTGTCGCCTCACGTAATCTTGGGGCACAGAAGCACTCTGGGATTTGCTCACCTCTATGTAGAAACCGAAGACCCTGTTGTAGCCTATCTTCAAGTTCGCGATTCCAGTCCTCTTCCTCTCCTTTTCCTCCATCTTAGCTATGTATGTCTTCCCATCTCGGCTGATCCTTATCCAGCGGTCCAGTTCCTCGTTCACCCCCTCCTTTATCAGGCCCCCTTCCTTGAGGCTCAGGGGAGGGTTTTCCACGAGGGTGGAATCGATCCAGCTCCTCACGTCTTCCAGAGGATCGATGGCCTCGAACAGCCCCCTGAGGGCCTCGCTCCTGCATCGAGCCAACTCTGCCTTCAAAGGGGGCAACTCCCCGAGAGACTCCTTGAGGCTCACCAGGTCTCTCCCATTGGCAACCCCCGAGGAGACCCTGCTCGAGAGTCTCTCCATGTCCTGTATCCTGGAAAGCGCCCTTCTCACCCTCTCCCTCAAAAGATCGTCCTTGAGGAGCTCCTCCACAGCATCGAGCCTCCTCTCTATGGAGGCCTTTTCCAAGAGGGGATAGTTCAGCCATTTCCTCATGGTCCTAGCTCCCATGGGTGTGAGGGTATGATCGAGCACCCAAAGGAGGCTATCCTTTCTAGTCCTGTCCTGGAGATTTTCGAATAGCTCCAGGTTCCTTCTGGTCCAGTCATCCAGGATCATGTGCTGGGTCAGGCTGTAAGGCTTGAGGCTCCTTATGTGATCCAGCCTCCCTCCCTGGGTCTCCCTCACGTAATGGAGAACCGCCCCAGCTGCACCAAGTGCCACCTTCATTTGGGAACATCCGAGCCCCTCCACTGAGTCCACCTGGAAGTGGTCGCAAAGGATCCTCTCGGAACTCTCCCTGGAGAAATGCTCCCGTGGCCTCCATGTGACCAAGGCTGGCCTAAGCTGCTGGATGAAACGGGAGATCACCTCCGTCTCCTGGTGACCATCGGGAAGGAGAAGTTCCCTCGGCCTGGCACCCTCCCCCTCTGCCAGAAGTGCCTTTTCCCCTTCCACTTCAGTGACCCTGAACTCTCCCGTGGAGAGATCGAGGAGCGCAACCCCATAGGTGTCTCCATGGGGAAGTATGCCCATGAGAAAATTGTTCTCCTCAGAAACCAGTCCATCTGGATCCAGGACAAGCCCAGGGGTTACCACCCTCACCACTTCTCGCCTCACAAGCCCCTTGGCCTCCTGGGGGTCCTCCATCTGCTCGCAGATGGCTACTTTGAAGCCCTTCTGCACCAATTTGGCTATGTAAGAGGAGGCTGATTGATGGGGAACCCCACACATGGGGACTCCGGATTCCTTGTCCCTGCTTGTCAGGGCTATCTCGAGGATCCTGGAGGCTACCTCGGCGTCCTCGAAGAACATCTCGTAGAAGTCCCCCATGCGGAAGAACACAATGGCATCCTTGTGCTTCTCCTTTATCTCCAGATATTGCTGGAGCATTGGTGTCAGCCGATCCATTGGCCCGAAGCCCTACAAGGTGAATCAGGGGACCCAGGTCCCATCCTTGCGACGTCTGAGCTCTATGACTTCTATTGTCCCCCTCCCCCCTATGAGGGCATTGGCAGCCCAGCTTATGAGCCCCAGGACCACTGCCCCGAGAATTGCCCAGCCGAAACTATCCACGTCCAGGCCCTTTATGGTGGCAGCTACGATCTCCAACATGAGCCCGTTAATGACGAGGGTGAAAAGACCGAGGGTCAGGATGTTTATGGGGAGCGTCAAGATGAACAGTACCGGCCTTATCACGGCATTGAGAACGCCCAGAAGGAGGGCCCCCACCAGAGCGGGGAAGATCCCCCTCACATGGATCCCTGGGAGAAGGGCCGCTGTGAGGAGGAGAGCCAGGGCGTTCACGAGCCATCTGAGCAGGAGACCCCTCATGCCTTCTCCTGGGAAGAGGACTTCTCGGGGTTCATCCCCTGTCTCTGGGGGATCAAGTGCTGGACCAGATCTATGGGGATTGGGAAGACGATGGTGGAACTGTTCTCCGTCGCTATCTCCGAGAGGGTCTGGAGGAAGCGGAGCTGGAGCGCAACGGGCGAGCTGGCTATCATCTTGGCTGCCTCTACCAGTCTCTGGGCTGCTTGGTACTCGCCCTCCGCGTTTATGACCTTGGATCTCCTCTCCCTCTCTGCCTCGGCCTGGCGAGCCATGGCCCTCTGCATCTCTTGTGGCAGATCCACATGTTTCACTTCCACGGAAGAGACCTTTATCCCCCAAGGGTCCGTCTCTCGATCCAAGATCTCCTGGAGCCTGCTGTTTATCTTCTCCCTATGGGCCAGAAGCTCATCCAGCTCGACCTCGCCCAATACGCTTCGCAACGTGGTTTGGGCCTTCTGGGAGGTGGCGAGATGATAGTTTTCCACCTGGATCACGGCCTTGTTGGGATCCATGACCCTGTAGTACACCACCGCATTGACCTTCACTGAGACGTTGTCCCGGGTAATCACATCCTGGGGAGGAACGTCGAGGGTGATCACCCTCAGGTCCACCTTCCGCTCCATCTTATCTATTATTGGCCAGAGGAATATGATCCCAGGCCCTTTCAATTTCCCTATGTATTTCCCCAGCCTGAAGATCACGGCCTGCTCGTATTCTTTCACTATCTTGATTGCAGAAGCGAGAAGCATCACACCTAGAACAACGAGAACTAAAAGGGTAAGCGACATTTTTCCCTCCTACGGTCTCTTGGTTTGGGGTGGCAAGGCACCCGTTTTCCCTTCATTGCGTCCTCTCTCCTTTTCTCTTCACCCTCAAAGTCAAGCCTTCCACTTGCGTGATTTCCACCTCCTCTCCCTCCTCTATGGGCTCATCGGCCACGGCATTCCATATCTCCCCGTGGACGAATACCTTTCCCTGGGGATCGAGCCTTCCCATGGCCTTTCCCACTTCTCCCACCATTCCCCTTGTTCCAGTTATGGGCTTCCTGACGTAAGCCTTGAAAGCCAGGGTAGCGACCACTGCGAAAAATCCGGATATGGCCAAGACTGTGGGGATCAGAACCTTCCATGCGAGCTTCTGGTAAGCTCCAGGAGCATCGAATAGCATTATGGAGCCCAGTGTGAGGGATACTATCCCAGCGATGGTGAGGAGCCCGTAGCTACTCACCTTGAGCTCTGCCAAGAAGAACACTATCCCGAGGAGGATGAGCATCACCCCCGCGTAGTTTATGGGAAGGGTATGGAGGGCGTAGAATGCCAGGATAAGCGATATGCCACCTATGACCCCTGGAAAGATTGCTCCTGGGTGGGCAAGTTCGAAGTAAAGGCCAGCAAGCCCTATCATGAGGAGTATGTAGGCCACATTGGGATTGCTGAGGGCGTTTAGGATCCTGTGGCGCCATCCCATCTCCACGTGCTCCACGGGCCTGCCTTTCACATCCAGAACCACCGTCTTGGAATCCCTCAGAACACTCCCCCCATGAAGTTGAGAGAGAAGATCATCCAAGTCCTGGGCCACTAGATCTATGACATCTAGCCTCAAGGCCTCCTCAGCAGTTATGGAAACGCTCTTTCTCACCGCTTGCTCGGCCCATTGGACGTTTCTATTCCTCTTGGATGCAATGCTCTTTATGTATGCCACAGCATCGTTTTCCACTTTCTTGGCCATCTCGTCGGCCATGTCCTTCCCACCCACAGCCACGGGATGCGCAGCCCCGATATTGGTCCCTGGGGCCATGGCAGCGACATCTGCAGCCATTGTTATGAATACCCCAGCAGATGCGGCCCTGGCCCCCGAAGGGGCAACGTACACGACCACTGGCACCTGGCTATTGAATATGTTTTTCACTATCTCCCTCATGGCAGTGTCCAGGCCCCCAGGGGTATCGAGTTGTATGATCACCAGGGCTGCATCCTTCTTGGCCGCAGCTTTCAGATTCTCCTCTATGAACTCCGCGGTTATGGGGTTTATGACGCTCTCCACGTGGACGACCACCACAGGGCCCGAGGCCTTTTCCCCGAAGGTATCCAAGGGAGCTGCCATCACCCCTAGGAGGAGACCAACGACGACCCCGGCCAAAAGGGGCAGAGAGCTCCTGGCCCTCATCCTCTTCATGACTCCTCCGAGGGATTCGATCCCTGGCCTCGCTTTGGCACGGGTCTTCCGAGAAAGGTCAAGACCTTTTTCATGTCCTCCCAGACTTCCTTCTTCTTCTCCGGGTACCTCAGGAGGTACGAGGGATGGTACGTTGGCATCACTGCCACGCCCTCCCATTGGGTCATCTCTCCCCTTATGCGGGTTATGCTCTGTTGGGATCCCAAGAGAGCATTTGTGGCTACCGATCCCAAGGAGACTATGATCTTGGGAGATATGGCCCTCAGTTGCTCCATCAAGAAATGCTGACACGCTTCCACCTCCTGAGGCTTCGGGGTCCGATTGGCTGGGGGCCTGCACTTGAGCACGTTGGCTATGAAAACGTCTTCCCTCCTGAACCCCATGGCCTCTATGATTCTGTCGAGGAGCTTGCCCGCTGCTCCCACAAATGGCCTTCCCTGAAGATCCTCCTCCTCTCCAGGGGCCTCGCCCACGAATACCACCTCTGCATCCGGATTCCCCTCTCCCACAACTACTTTGTTCCTGAACTTGTGGAGACCGCAGGCCTTGCACTCCTGTGCTGAAGTGGCGACTCTTTGGAGGATTGTTCCCTTGTCTTCAGGACCCCTTTCCATTACCTTCAAGAGTTCATCGAGGACACAGCACAGGTCTCTGGGAAGCCTGTACTGCTGGATTCTGGCCATATCCACAAGCTTCCTCGATAAGTAACCCAGGAGTTCCCCCCATGGAAAGGACTCCCCTTTCCTCATCCCCTGGCGCATCTTCTCGATTCCACTATCTTGTCCACTATTGCCCATGCCACCTCGTCCTTGGACATGAGAGGAAGGTCCACCACAACTCCTCCCCTTCCAAGGAGAGTCACCTTGTTGGTATCTCTGCCGAACCCGGCGCCCGGATAAGTCACATCATTCGCCACTATCCAGTCCAGGTTCTTCCGCTCGAGCTTTTCCCGGGCATTGGATATGAGCTCATGGGTCTCGGCTGCGAACCCCACGAGGATCCTCTCGCCCTTTCTCGCTCCCACTTCCGAGAGAATATCCGGAGTTCTGCCCAGGGAGATGGACCAGATCTCGCTCTCTTTCTTTATCTTCTCCCTTTTTGCCTCCAAAGGGCAATAGTCTGCCACTGCCGCTGCCTTCACGACCACGGTGGCCTCCTCCAGGTGCTCCATCACAGCGTCCCTCATCTGACGGGCTGACTCCACTGTCAGAAATTTCACCCCTGGAGGGGGCTTGAGCGCGGTAGGGCCGCTTATGAGGGTCACAGAGGCACCCCTTCTCTTAGCGATCCTCGCCACTGAGAATCCCATCTTCCCAGAGGACCTATTGGAGATGAACCGCACAGGATCCAAGGCCTCCCAAGTGGGGCCAGCTGTCACAACCACCCTCTCTCCCACCATATCCTGGGGGCTCAGGGCGCATCTCGCCGTCTCCACTATGGTATCGAGCTCTGCCAGCCTTCCTTTTCCTTCCCATCCGCAGGCCAACTCTCCCTCCTCGGGTTCAACGACCCATACCCCCCTTTCTTTCAGGACATGGAGATTGGCCTGGGTTGCAGGATGGTTGTACATGTTCACATTCATCGCTGGACAAACAACAATGGGACATTTGGTGGCAAGGAGTGTGGTTGTGAGCATATCGTCCGCAATTCCATGGGCCAACTTGGCGATGAAGTTGGCCGTAGCTGGAGCAACTATCGCGACCTGTGCCAGGTCTGCCAAGGCTATGTGCTCAATCTGCCCTTCTTGGAGAGGGGAAAACATATCCGTTCTCACTGGATTGCCCGAGAGTGCCTGAAAGGTGAGGGGAGTTACGAACTCCGTAGCTGCCTTTGTCATCACTGTCCAGACTTGAGCGCCTTCCTTGACCATGAGGCGCAAGAGTTCTGCCGCCTTGTACGCAGCTATTCCACCCGTCACACCCAGTATCACCCTCTTCCCCTTGAGATCCACGAACGGGGTCACCTGACACCTCTCTCTCAGCGCTTCAGAGGAAGGACGTGTATCTCCACCTCTGTGGTCAGGGGTTTCTCCCAAACAAGGATCTGGCAGACCCTATCGGGCTTATTGAAATTGAGGAGGATCCT
>JAPWUY010000440.1 GCA_028275295.1 Thermodesulfobacteriota bacterium
AGCGATGAGAAGGTGGAGTTCCTGGCAGAGGAGATAGATGGGCCTAGGGCCGAGGTGAGGACAAAGATAATAAGCAAGGGAAACGAGATCCCCATAGAATATCGCATGATGAAGAAGGGAAATGACTGGAAGGTCTACGATGTTGTCATAGAAGGGGTGAGCCTGGTCAACAATTACAGGAATCAGTTCAACAGGATAGTTGTCTCTTCCGGTTACAAGGAGCTCATCCAGAGAATGAGAACGAAGTGGGATGAGCTCATTCGCGAATCGGACAAGAAAAAAGAAGCCACCTGAGAATTGTTGCTTCCAACCAGTAGTTCAAACTCATGAGGGGGAAAGAGAGATGAAGGAGAGGTACGTGTACACATTTGGTGGGGAGAGGGCAGAAGGCGGTGAAGAGCTCAGAAATCTCCTCGGTGGAAAGGGAGCAGGTCTCGCGGAGATGACCAATTTGGGCATACCAGTTCCTCCAGGCTTCACCATAACTACCGAGGTCTGCAATTACTACTACAAACATGGCCGAACCTATCCTCCAGGGCTCAAGGAACAGGTGGAGGAGGCCATGGCCTATGTGGAGAGACTCATGAAGGCCAAGTTCGGGGATCCGGAAAATCCCCTTCTCGTATCCGTCAGATCGGGCGCCAGGAGATCCATGCCTGGGATGATGGAGACGGTCCTGAATATCGGGCTCACGAGCAAGACCCTTCCAGGCCTGATAAAGAGGACGCAGAACGAGAGATTCGCCTACGATGCTTATAGAAGGCTCATAATGATGTACGCGGATGTCGTGATGGAGAAGGCCCAGGGTATAGAGCCTCCCGATGGTCAGGGCATTCGTGAGATCCTAGAGAGGGAAATGGACGAGCTCAAGAGGAGAAGGGGGGTCAAGCTGGACACCGAGCTCAGCGCAGAGGATCTCAAGGAATTGGTGGAGATATTCCTGAGGAAGGTGGAGGAGGTCCTAGGCAAGCCCTTCCCCGATGATCCCCAGGAGCAGCTCTGGGGCGGCATAGGAGCGGTCTTCCAGTCCTGGAACGGAAAGAGGGCTGTCTCGTATCGTCGAATAGAGGGGATTCCCGACGATTGGGGCACTGCGGTAAATGTCCAGGCCATGGTCTTCGGCAATACTGGAGAGAGGTCAGCAACCGGGGTGGCTTTCACCAGAAACCCAGCAACCGGCGAAAACGTGTTCTATGGTGAGTGGCTCCCCAATGCCCAGGGCGAGGATGTGGTGGCTGGAATAAGGACCCCATATCCACTCAACAAGGCCACAAAAAGGGGTGAGGCCGCATCCTTGCCTTCCCTGGAAGAGGCAATGCCCGAGATTTACCACCAGCTGGACTCCATCAGGCGGAAGCTGGAGAACTATTTCAAAGACATGCAGGACATAGAGTTCACGATCCAAGACGGCACCCTCTGGATGCTCCAGACGAGGACAGGGAAGAGAAATGGCGTGGCTGCCATAAGGATGGCAGTGGAGATGTGCAAGGAAGGGCTCATAAGCAAGGAGGAGGCCATCTTGAGGGTTCAGCCCTCGCAGTTGGACGAGTTGCTCCATCCAATGCTGGACCCAGAGGAGGAGAAGAGGGCCAAGGCACTGGCAAAAGGCCTTCCTGCTGGACCAGGAGGAGCTGTGGGCCAGATAGTCTTCACCGCTGACGATGCGGAGAAATGGGCCAAGGAAGGGAAGAAGGTGGTTCTTGTGAGGGCAGAGACCTCCCCGGAGGATGTCCACGGGATGCACGCTGCCCAGGCAATCCTCACTTCCAAAGGGGGGATGACCAGCCATGCGGCCCTGGTAGCCAGGGGATGGGGAAAATGTTGCATCGTGGGCTGTGGCGCCCTGGACATAGATGCTGAGGAGAAGACCGTTAGGGTAGACGGAGAGGTCTTGAGGGAAGGCGATTGGATAACCCTCAACGGCACAAAAGGGGTCGTTTACAAGGGAAAGCTGAGGTTGTTGCCCGCTGATCCAGAAGGAAATCCATGGTACAAGGAGCTGATGAAGTGGGCGGATGAGATCAGGAGATTGGGTATAAGGACCAATGCGGATACCCCATCGGATGCCAGCCTGGCGAGAAGTTTGGGGGCTGAGGGGATCGGACTCTGCAGGACCGAGCACATGTTCTTCGATCCCAATAGGATAATGGCCATGAGGGAGATGATAGTGGCGGAGACCGAGGATGAGCGGAGAAGGGCCATAATGAAACTCCTCCCCTTCCAGAGGGAGGACTTCGTGGGCATCTTCGAAGCCATGGAAGGCCTTCCCGTTACCATAAGAACCCTGGATCCTCCCCTCCATGAGTTCGTGAACCTCACGAAGGAACAGATCCAGGAACTGGCTTCCCAGATGGGCATACCAGCAGAGAGATTGGAGGCCAGAATTCAGCAGCTCCACGAGCTGAATCCCATGCTGGGACACAGGGGATGCCGTCTCGGGATAACATATCCGGAGATAACCGAGATGCAGGCCAGGGCCATCTTCGAAGCAGCTGCCAAGCTCCTCAAGGAAGGCAAGAGGGTGCTTCCCGAGGTGATGATCCCCTTGGTGGGCTCCATAAAGGAGTTCGAGGACCAAAGGGAGATAGTGGACAGGGTCGCAAGGGAGGTCCAGGAGGAACAGGGGGTCCAGTTGCACTATCTCGTGGGCACAATGATAGAGATCCCGAGGGCCTGCCTGGTGGCGGATCAGATTGCCACCAAGGCGGAATTCTTCTCCTTCGGCACAAACGATCTGACTCAGACCACCTTCGGTTTTTC
>JAPWUY010000244.1 GCA_028275295.1 Thermodesulfobacteriota bacterium
CCCTTCTTCATTTGCCTCGAAAATGGAAGGAGAGACTCGTGCGACTTTGAAGAGCCAAGAGAATGGGTGGAAAGGACCCGTTCCCCTCAAGGGTGGAGATCACATCCTGGTTTCGGGCCCTAGGGGAGAGGTGGGCCAGAGAAGCGCTCATTCCCCTTTGGAGAAAAAGGTGTCCAAAGGTGAAGAGCTCCTCAGAAAGAGGATCGGAAGTGGAGCTGATGAGATAGGCTGCGAACGACCTCATGAGGGGAACCAGGAAGGGCCCATGAGCTTCGCGATTGGAGAAGATGGAACCATCTATGTTCTGGATCAGGTGAACGAGAGGGTTCAAGTCTTCAGGGACAACGTCCTCATCAGGACCATTGGCCTTCCATCTCGTGGGGCAGGGGATTTGGAGGTAACACATGAAGGCAAAATCCTCCTCCTCGACAACCTCAAGGAAAAGGCTCTCTTTGTTCTCGATGGTCGCAACGGAAAATTGCTCAGCAGGATCGCGCTCGAGGGGCCCAATATCCCCTATGGGCCATCGGTACTCGCTATTTACTTCCGGAAGGAAGGGGAACTTGCTGGAGTATGGGCAGAGGTAGAAGGCCGCTCCGTCCGGCTGGCCATGGCGGATGGGAGTGCGACCCCCCGAAGGGTTTCCGTTCCAGGCCTGCTCAGTGCCAAGGCCAAAAGATTGATCTCCGCCTCCATACTCGGGGATATGGCGGTTGAGGTAAATCTTTCAAAGGAGAGATTCAGCGAGGTTTCTTCTTACACGGTCCGCTTCGATCTTCCAGTGGTGCACATCCTAGCTCTTCACATGGATCAGGATGAGAGTGCTTATGTAGCGGTTCACTTGGAAGAGGGGAAAAAGGCCAAGAACGTGATCGTGAAACTGGATCGAGAGGGCAAGGAGTGCGGGAGAATGGAGCTTCCCCTCCAAAGGATGGAAGACGAAGTTCAGCATCCCATCAAGATGGACTCAAAAGGCAACATATACCAGATGTTGGTGGAGAAGACGCACGTTGTCATACTCAAGCACGGGTTCCAAAGGTGAAGGTGAATCCATGTGGCTAGAAACACCTCCCAGCTGGATGAAAACCTTGGGTCCAGCATGGCCCATGGGTCCAATGAGACAGAGAAGGCGGCCCACCCGAGCCTCTTCCTCGTGAGAGAGAATTTTCCCTAGGGGGGAAATGGCGATGGATGTGACGAATCGATATGAGATGAGATACCGAAATGGTAATGCCCCGTGGGATGTAGGGAGACCCGACTCCAATCTCATATCCACTGTGAAAAGCTTCCCCATAGAGCCATGCAAGGCCTTGGATATAGGCTGCGGGACAGGAGACAACTCCATATGGCTTTCCCAGGAAGGGTTCCAGGTGGTTGGGGTCGACTCTTCCAAGCTCGCTCTGGACAAAGCTAGAGAAAAGGCCCTTGAGGCTCGAGCAAAATGCAAATTCATAAATTGCGACTTTCTAGAGGATCCAATAGAAGAGGCGCCCTTTGGTTTTGCATTCGACAGGGGATGTTTCCACTCCTTCAGTGATGCGGCGGACAGGAAAAGATTTGCCCGGAAGGTAGCGGAGTGTCTCGGAGATGGTGGGTTTTGGCTCAGTTTGAGTGGCAATGCTGATGAGGCGAGAGATGGGCCAGGGCCACCTAGACTCAGGGCTAGGGATATTGTGGAAGCTGTGGAGGACTATTTCGAGATTCTCTCCTTGGTTTCCGGACACTTCGAGTCCAGAAGCCCTAGGCCCCCGAGGGCCTGGATCTGCCTCATGAGGAAAAGAAGCTGAAGGCCACTGATCCATGAGGTCAGTGCGAAGGTGAACTGGCATCTCTTTTGACAGAGTATCCTTTTCCCCCAAGGGCCAAACGGGCCATTGGCCACAGGGGTCCCGCAGGAGGGCTTCCTCGACTTTCCCCTTGACAGAACGAGAGGCCGAAGTAGGAAAATTCAAAGAAGGACCAGGTTTTCCCTTTCAGGGCTTCTGCGGACAGTCCAGGCCTTTAGCTAAAGTCTCATACCCAATTGGGAGCATACCTCTTGGAGGGCAAAGCGGAGTTTTTGAGGGTCGTGTCTGATGGTATCCACCTTGTGAAGTGCCCTGGGTCTCGGTGGTGGCTCCTCTGCTAAAGGAAAAACCCACGGCCTAACCCCCATCTCTCTTATTATCTCGAGCTCCTTTTCCGTGATCTCCAGAGGCACCACCCCTAGCGAACTGTACATTTTTTTCGCATCCTCTGGGAAGGACCCGTCGTGAAGCAAAACGCCATCCAGTCCATGGGAGCCCACCATCTTCAAGATTTCAGCTACATGTCTCGAGACAGAGAATCCATCTGTCTGTCCAGGGGTCGTAGTGGTGTTGCAAACATATATGGAGAGTCCCTTTCTCTCCCTTATGGCCTCCGCCATACCTCGGACCATGAGGCACGGCATAATACTCGTGTACAGACACCCTGGTCCAATTATAACGAGTTCAGCTTCTCTCACGGCCTCCAACACCCCTGGCCCTGCCTCGGGGACCTCGCCATGCCATCTCAAAGTCCTTATGGGAGGCTTCCCGATTCTCCTCACTTCCCTCTCACCGACCACAACCGTTCCATCCTCTAGTTCGGCTTCAACATCCGCATCGACACATGTAACAGGCAACACGCACCCTCTAGCCTCGAGAATCCTCTGAAGCGTAGCTGCAGCAGCCGCCATGTCCCTGTGCTTTGTGAATAGGGCTGCGAGGATGAGATTTCCCAGAGCCATCCCTTCCAAGTCGTGGGGGATTGCTGTCCTTAGCCTCTCTTCCATGAGAAGGGCCAGGCCCTCCTTTCCGCTCAGGAAGGCCAAGGTAGAGAGGGTGGTCCTCAAGTCTCCTGGAGCGGGCATTCCGAAGAGCTTTCTGCACATTCCCGTGGAACTTCCCCTATCTGTAGTGCAGACTATGGCCACCAACCTATCCAGCTCAGGGGCCATGGCCCTGGCCACAAGAGAGGGTCCTGACCCTCCGCCAATGGCCACGATGGGGCCCTCACCTTCTCCAATGACCGCAGAACTCCTCCAATGGATCAATCTCGGGCCCATAGCCTCTGCTGATCTCCCCCCGGTCCCCTCTCATCCTTTGCCAAGTCAGCAGCAGTGAACCCCCGGAGGACCGTTGTCAAGGCAGCCTCGATCTCCCTTCTGGCAAACCCCCAGCCTTCTTCCCCCATTTGTCTCCTTGCCCAATCCCCTATCTCCTCCAACCTCATCTGCTCGGGACTCTTCTGGAACACCACCCAATCCGAGTCCTGGGAGCAGGGGGCAATCCATCCCATCTCCTCGAGAGCCTTGAGGCATCTCATGACTTCCCCTCTCTCGAGGGGCAAACTGTGCGCCAATTCGCGGAGGGAAAGGGGTCTCTGTCCAGCCTGGAACCTCCTGGCCAGCAATTCCAGAACGCCTAACATCCCTTCCAGGTATATCTTCCTCTTCTTCCCCACCGTAGCGGTGTTGCGCTGCTCGTGGGCATGTGCCACTTCCGCTCCCCATAACACTATGAGCCAGCTCACATATATCCAGACAAGAAACACCGGCAGTTGCGAGAGGGCACCGTATATAGCGTCATACCTAGCGACTCCGAACTGATAGCGGATGTAAGCCCATTGGGCCAACTGCCACATGACCGCCGTGAATGCAGCACCAGTCATAGCAGAGCCCATCTTCACCTTGGTATTGGGGACCAGCGCATAGCACACCCCAAATGCAATCCACAGGATCAAAAATGGGCTGAGCTTGATGGCCAGCCGATATGCTCCAGCCAGGATCCATACGGACTCCATCCGCTGGACGAAGCCGGGACTATTGAAATAGGCCGTGAGGCTTAGTGCCAACAGGCCGCTCAATGGCGCGAGCACGAGGATGCTCGCATAATCTGCCAGGGTTCTGAGCCATGGCCTGGACCTCCCGACTTTCCATATGGCATTGAGGGAGTTCTCCATGGTGCGCATGGTCATTACCGCTGTCAGGAGCAGCCCTATGGTTCCCAGAACACCCAGGGAGCTGGCATTGGTTCGGTCCACGTATTCCATTATCCTGTCTATCACTTCCCTGGAGGCAGGGGTGAACTTCTCGAGAAGAAGCATCTCGAGCCTTCTTTGAAACCCGAGTCCTTTGAGGACGGCAAATCCTATGGTGAGGAAAGGAACGAGGGAGAGGAGACTCGTGTAGGTGAGAGCCGAGGCCCTGAGCAAACACTGGTCCTCCATGAACCCCGTAAGCGCTACCCTGCATACTCTGAAGAGTTGCTCCAGGAATCTGCCAAGAGGACCGAAAAGCTTTTCGTTCCCCCCTTTTAAAGAAAGCCGAAACTCTTTCTCCTCCACCTTTGGGGCTCCTCCTGGTGGGAAGGACTACTTGTGTGCTCGGACCAGAGATTCTTGAA